>NZ_JAXIXE010000015.1:0-50629 GCF_036305205.1 Megasphaera massiliensis | reverse complement strand
TAGTAACGCCAATGGAAAAACATGCCAGCTATTGGCTGGCAGCATAAAAAACTGCCACCGGAAACCGGTGGCAGAAACAAAATCTATTTATGTTTTTTCGAGTGTCTACTTGACGGGTAGCAGTTCACGACATTGTAGAAAAGCTCTTTTATACAGCCTGCTATGACCTGAACGAAAGGCTCACAGCCAGGTTTTTATCCTTTGATCTTGGCAATTTGTTTTTCCAATTCCGGCATGACTTCAAAGAGATCGCCAACGATGCCGTAGTGGGCGAATTCGAAAATCGGAGCATCGGGATCTTTATTGACGGCAATGATCAATTCAGCATCCTGAACGCCCAATTTATGCTGGATAGCACCGGAAATACCCATGGCGATGTAGATTTTCGGGGCAATCTTCTTGCCCGTAATCCCGATCTGCAAATCATGGGGAGCCCATTCGTTATCGACGAGGGGTTTAGAAACGCCGAAGGCAGCCCCGATACGCTGAGCAAAAGCTTCGACAGCTTTCATGCCTTCTTCGTTCTGAACGCCGCGGCCGGCGCCGACGACGATATCAGCCGATTCAATAGACAGGCTTTCAGCTGCGTTTTCGACGGCTTCAAAGTTAGTTACTTTAATGGCCGGAACATCTCCGCTGAAATCGACTTTTTCTTTGATGACGTCACCCTTGCGGGACGGATCAGCCGGGACACCGTGGAAGATTTTATCGCTGACCGTTCCGAGCTGCGGGCGAGTCGTCGTCTGAATCTTAACCAGGAGTTTACCCGTGAAGGCCGGACGAATCCAAGTAAGCGTATCGTCATCACCTTCGTGGAGGACGTCGATGCAATCGGCAACGAGGCCGACCTTCAATTTAGCCGACAGGCGGCCGCCGAGGTCACGGCCGTTGGGAGAACCGCCGATGAGGATGACGCTCGGTGCGTATTTTTCGACCAAAGCTGCAATGGCCTTCGTATACAAGGCCGAGTCATAACCTTCGAGTACCGGATCTTCTACGGCGACGACAGCGTCTGCACCATAGGAAATCGCTTCTTCAGCCGCTTTGCTCGTATCGGCACCGACGATATACGCGACGACTTGTTCGCCCTTTTTGTCAGCCAGCTGACGAGCCTTGCCCAACAATTCAATGCTCAGCGTGCTCAAGGCACTGCCGGCAACTTCAATATATACGCTGATGTTGTTTTTTAATTCCATGTTCAGAGCCCTCCTTACAGTAAGTTCTTGGCAGTCAGATCTTTAACGAGATTAGCCGCAAGGTCCGCCGGGGTATTCCCTTCGACCATGATACCGACGGGATTCGGTTCCGGCGCGAACATTTCCGTAACTTTCGTTGCCGAACCGGATTTGCCAACACTTGCTGCATCGAGGCCCAAGTCTTCGATACGCCATACATCGAAGACAGCCTTTTTGGCAGCCATCTTACCGCGGATTTTCGGAGAACGCGGCGTATTGCTCTTATCCGTAACCGAAACGACGGCCGGTAACTGGGCCTGAACCGTTTCAACGCCGCCGTGATTGGCGCGGGTTGCCGTAATCGTCGAGCCTTCGACATTGATGGAATCAGCATAGGAAACGAGAGAGATGTTCAAATACTGAGCAACGGCCGGAGGAATCTGGCCCGTATCGCCATCGGTCGAACGTTTGCCCGTGAATACCAGGTCGACGTCGCCGATCTTTTCAATAGCCTTTGCTAAAATCAGGCCCGTAGCTAAGGTATCGGACCCGGCCATGCGTTCATCGGATACGAGAACGCCTTTATCAGCACCGACTGCGATGCCGTCACGCATGACTTCCGCGGCCTGAGCCGTGCCCATGGTGATAAGGGTAACCGTGCCGCCCACTGCGTCTTTGACTGCAATCGCTGCTTCGATGGCATGCTTGTCAACGGGATTTAACATCGACGGAGCACCGACACGGACCAGGTTATTATCTTGCGCAATTTCGATTTCAGAAACTGCCGGAACTTGCTTTACTAAAACTACAATATTCATAGAAGAACCTCCTTTATAAGGACTGTAAGAATAGTGCATTCGCATATTGCGACTCTCTTATGTCCACTATTATACTCTATAATTAAAAATTTATCAATTAAGAATTGTTTTTAATTATATAATTTTATCCGTAAAATTCTCGTAAAGCCATCGTTGACAGACCAGCGTCGTTCTTCTAAAATTAAAGAGTCTATAATGGGTTAATCGTTTGATTTGCCAATGAAACTTTATACTTTTAGGAGGTCTTTCTTATGTCTTCACCAAATTCCGACGGACGACACTATGCCCCGCCCATGGCGCCGGACAGAAACTATGTTGAAATCAACGCCTACGTCGTCGGCTGGGGGCTCTTTTTCGCCGCCCTCTTCGCCTTAGCCGTCGGCTATCTGTGTCTGAAAATCGGCCAGACCGTCGACGCCTTCGCCCCGGTCTCGGTCCTGGCTATGGGCATGGCCGTTCTCTTCAAGCGCAAAAACGCCTTCCCGGAAACGGTCCACATCCAGGCCATTGCCAGTGCCGGTACCAACATCATCGGCGGCGTCATGTTTATCCTGCCGGCCCTTTTCATCCTGCAGCTTGACAGTCAATTATCCTTTGCCGAAATGGTCATTCCCATCGTCCTCGGCGGCGTTCTCGGCGTCCTCTTGGCCACGACCTTCCGCCGCTATTTCTGCGAAGAAATGGACGCAGCCTATCCTTTCCCGTCGGGGCGGGCCGCTGCTGAAGTCTTGAGCTGCAACGAAGGCTCCAAGGCTAAGGTCATGGTTTTCAGCGGTCTCTTGGCCATGGCCTACGACTTCGTCCTCAACAGCCTCGGCTGGTGGCAGGAAGTCTTGTCGACCCTGACCTTTTCCTGGGGCCAGGCGGCGGCTGACAAGTACAAGTTGGCTTTCAGCCTCGATAACGACGCAGCCCTCCTCGGCATCGGCTACTTCACGGGCCTTCGCTACGCCGCCATCATTGCCGCCGGCTCCTTCTTCTCATGGTTCGTCTGTATCCCTGTCGTCTACTATCTCGGCGGTGATCACGTCATGACCATCGCCGGCCAGTCCGTTCTCTTGGCCAATGCCTCCATTGACGACGTCTTCTCCCAGTACGTCCGCCACATCGGCATCGGCATGCTGGCCATGGCCGGCATCATCGGCCTCATCTCCATGTCGGGCGTCGTCGGCCGGGTCATGAAAAGAGCTGCCGTGGATATGTTCTCATCGAAGGGCTCTTCGGCAACGGATCTTCTCCGTACCCAGCAGGATATGCCCATGAGCCAGATCGTCACCGGGACCCTGGCCATGGACGCCTTATTCATCCTCTTCTTCCATGTCACCTGCTCCCAGAACATCACCCAGACCCTTCTGGCCGGTGCCATCATCATCATCTTTTCCTTCATGCTCTCCGTCGTCGGCATCAGTTCCATCGCCTTTACGGGGAATGAACCGGTCTCGGGCATGACCATCTTTATGATCATCGTATCGGCCGTCCTCATGGGCAACGCCGGCATGAGCGGCAGTTCCGGCATCATCGCCATCCTCATGATGGCCGCCTTCCTCTGCGCCACCTTGGCCGTTGCCGGCAACTTCATGTCGGAACTGAAAGTCGCCTACCTCACGGGCGCCACGCCGAAGAAGATGCAGCAGTGGCAAATCGTCTCCATCATCGTCACCAGCTTCGTCTCTGTCGGTGTCATCTTCCTCTTGAACCACGCCTACGGCTACACCGGCCCCGGTGCCTTAGCCGCTCCTCAGGCCAATGCCATGGCCGCCATCGTCAAACCGATGATGGACGGCGGTGCCGCTCCCTGGCCGCTCTACATGGCCGGCGCCTTCTTCGCCTTCATCTTGTGGATGATGAAAGTTCCGCCGTTGGCCTTCGCCCTCGGCGCGTACCTTCCCATGGAAATCAACACGCCGGTCCTCATCGGCGGCTTGGTATCGTACTTCGTCTCTCACAGCAGCAAAGACGAAGCCTTAAATGAACTCCGACTCAGTGAAGGCAGCACCATCGCCTCGGGCTTCGTCGCCGGCGGTGCTATCGGCAGCCTCATCAGTGCCGTCCTCCACATCGGCGGCGTCGACTGGTTCTTAAAAGACTGGGTCACGACACCGGGTGCCACCTACCTCGGCATCCTGGCCTATCTCGGCTTGTGCGCCGTCATCTACTGCGTCGCCTGCCGCATTAAAAAACAGGCTTAACGTGCAGCCTTAACAGCAAAGGAAATGGCCTCCTAACGTCCGTTTTGAAAGACGAACGCCGGGAGGTCATTTTTTATGGCTACTCACTATTTAAATTACATCAAAAGAATCCCGCCTTGTCCGAATCAGGCTAGCGCTGTTCCTATACGACTGCACCCCTTGTTTTTTTCTTAAAGTTTGATACACTATAGTCGATAGAGCCCACCACGTATAAGGCGGAAACGCACTGCGGACCATGGTGGGACTTTTTTTATTCCTATAAAGAAATACGCTCCTCCCTATTTTCTGGCAAAAAAAATGCCGACCATCTCACGATGACCGGCGTTCAATTTAGAACGGTGCCCAAGGATTCAGCCAACGATAGACCATCTGGTCAGCGCCAAAATGGACGGCAATCATGCCGACGACAAAAACACCGACGGCACAAGTGCCCGCTTTAATCAGATTCTGCTTGGTAGCCAATCCCTTTACAGCTTCCTTCATGTCCTGCAGTTCCTCGGCGGCAGTCCTGTTTTCCATGGTGTCGGGCGCTTTCAATTCTTCGACGGCGTCTGCTTCCACTTCCGCAGCACTGCGTTCTTTCAGTTCGTGCCAAACACAGGACTTGCACCATACCTTCCCGTCAAAACGGACAACCTTCTTTTTCTTCCCGCAACAACTGCATTTCTTCTTCATCGTCTTGCTCCTTCCAACCGACAGGCTCACATCGGCCATCTTTTGTATATATGTTAGATTTACTTTATTATATCATATATTATACTTTATATGACAAAGAACGCCTGCCCGTAGGAGCAGGGCCTTACCGAATCTTCAAGAAAAGCCGTTAAAAACAGCGAGGCACGACCTAAGCCCAAAGCTCCGTCGTGCCCTCTTTGTCAATTCAACAGGTATGATAAATCCCATTTTTACTTACAAATATGATCGAAGATATACTGCAGGGCCTCTTAGGCCTAGGCATACCGTTCCTCCGTCCCGCTCAGGAGACGGGCAAGAATGGTAAAACCAATTTAATGAGACAGTCATCTAAAACAATCTGTCTCGATGGAACAATAGATTGAATATGAACTTCCTATTCAGAAGGGCATGTTATCTTTATGTCCATTGAAGTTTCATAAACTTAGGATACTCTTCGCCTACATTGCCTACGAGTATAAAAGTCATATCCAGAAGAAATGCGGGATCAAAGTGATCCTTAATAAACAATGACCACTGCATGACAACATCGCCTGTATCTCTGACGAAAAACTTGCCAAATCGATACTTTAGATTGAGTTCATTAATCAATTCCAATAAATTTTCTCGTTTTGAAGAATCTTCTATCTTGGCGATATCAAAAATTCTCACGTCTACAAAATTTTCTTCCTCTGGGAATTCAAAAACCACCGTAAGTAACTGATTGTCTTTAATCTCGTGTTGAGCAATAAACCCCCGCGTCACGCCCTCCTTATCGGTGACCTCACGATAGCGATATTCTCTTTCATCCAGATGCTCTTTAAATAAATCCAGTTTACTCATCGTTACCTCCATGATAAAAACAAATACGTATCATAACTTTTATTGCTTTTATCATAACACAAATAACACAGAGTCGTAAATATACGTACAAATTTGCCTAAACAAAGGTCTCCTTAGGGTTAACTTTTTAGGGCTAACCCTCAGGAGGTCAAGGACAGAAAAAACAATTTCACTAGACATGTATCTTAAACAAGCCGTCGCGATTGCAGTAGGCATAGATAAAGCCATGGCCCCGGCTCATGAACCGGCACTGCGCATCCTGTTCAGGATAGAGCTTGACCAAGGTATAGCGGTCGGCCGTCACATAGGCCATAAAGGAAATATAGTGCTCCTTAGTCATGGGATGATCGATATGGACGAAAAACTCATGTTCGATCATGTCATAATTGATTTGATGAGCTGAAGAAGCGTCTTCCACCGTAAGGACCGGCAATTTGACGCCGCAGCAATTATAATCGCCTTCGCCGAAGGTGGTGATGATATTGCCGCAAATGGGACAGGCGTAAAACTTAAGTTTTTTCACATTGGCCGAGCGGTTATCATTGACGGCATATTCACCGGCAAAGAGTTCTGCCACCGAAATACCGAGGGCTTCCGCTAAGGGGGCTACCAAGGTAATATCCGGCAGGCCCTTGCCGGTCTCCCATTTCGAAATCGTCTTGTCGCTGATACGCAGTTTCTCCGCTAAATCCTTTTGCGTAAGCTTCTTTTTTTCACGCAGTTCTTTCAACATCGTTCCTGATATATAATTCATACATTACACCTCTTTCCGTTACTATGATTATCTTAAAATAAAAGGGGCAATAATACTACCTACGCAGCGTAGAATCGTCTCCCCTCCGAAAATAAGCAGCTCAACCATATCACTCCTTCGACGAAGAAAGCCCGTACTTAACGGCACCGGATTCTAAAGTAATCCGCCGGCTATTCCGTATTTGCAAAAAACTCAAGCTTTATATTAAAGTCCCTTGTCATGAATGACAGCTTACATTCTTATCCTACAAGAAAAAGACGCATAATAACAATTCGTCTTACGCGTCTTTTCTATAAGCTTTACGTAGGTATTTTCATTTCTCACCATCATGAATAGCTCATATCGGTTCTACTCAGCCTTCATAAGCCAGTTTTTCCGTCCCATGTCCTAAGCGATGGGTCGGACGATACCATAAGAGCAGGGCAAAAATGCAGACGGCGGTGATGGCCAGGCTGACCGGATAGGCCATCATGATCCAGTAGAATTCGCGGTGCAGCGGAAAGACGACAAAAATCCAAAAGAGACGACTTCCGCAGATGCTGACAGTCGTAACGGCTGCCGGCAGCAAAGAAATACCAAAACCTCGCATATAACCGGACATATTTTCATATAAAACAGTGAATACATAGGCAAAGAAGACCATCTTCAAGCGCAGCATGCCCAGTTCAATGACGGCCGGATCCGGCGAAAAGAGGGATAACAGAAAGGGGCCGAACGAGAAAATCAGGAAAACGGCGGCGACAGAAGCGATGATGTCTTCGAAGAGGGCAATCTTAAAAATGCGGCGGCAGCGGTCAAGCTGACCGGCACCATAGTTCTGCCCGACAAAGGTCGTGCAGGCCTGGCTGAAGGAATTAAGCAGATCATACGTAATCATTTCAAGGTTAAAGGCTGCAGCCGAAGCAGCGATGGCATTCGTCCCCAAGCTGTTGATAGCGGCCTGGATAACGATGTTGGCTAAGGTAAATACGCCGCTTTGAACGCCTGCCGGAAGACCGATGGCGATAACCGAACGGACGCAGTCCCAATGAATGCCGATATCGTTGACCTTCAGCTGAATGTAACGGTGGGGCCGCATCAACAGGCGGAACAAGACGCCGGCACTGACAGCGTTGGCCATCACCGTAGCCAAGGCGGCACCGGCGACATGCAAATCGAGGACGGCAACAAAAAACAGACTGAGGATTACATTTACCAGTCCCGATACGACGAGGACCTTTAAAGGCATGCGCGTATCGCCGACGCTGCGAAAGATAGACGATTCAAAATTGTACAGCATGATGACCGGCAGTCCCAAGAGATAAATTCGTAAAAAGAGCACTGCCGACGGCAAGACGTCATCGGGGACATTGAGAGAACCGAGAAGCGGTGCCGCCACGACTTCTCCGATGATGGCCACGGCGACGCCGATGACCAGGCCCATGACGACGGCCGTATGTACCGTATGGGTTACGGTCAGTCTGTCCTTACGGCCGATGGCATTGGCGATGACGACGTTTACACCAAGAGCCAATCCGATAAAAAGGTTTAGAATTAAGCCGATAATGGGGATATTAGCCCCAATGCCGGCGACGGCAATCGTATTGGCGGCACCGCTGAAATGACCGACAACGGCCAAATCAGCTGCCAGAAAAAGTTGTTCCAAAATGACCGTGGCTGCTACAGGCAAGGCAAAGAGAGGGATTTTATCCCAGAGTGAACCGTGCAGCATGTCGATTTTAAACATTTTTTGATGTACGTGATGCATTGTATTTGTTTCTTCCATAGTAGGTCTCCTCCTAACGACACTCATTATAGTGCTGTCAGTGATTCATAGCAAAGACCTATAAACTATCATTATCATAGTTTACAGCAATGGTACCTCATGCTACAATGGACCTGAAAAAGAAAGGAGACTCTCATGGATATTCGCGTCTTACGTTATTTTCTGGCCACGGCCAGAGAACAAAACATTACCCGTGCCGCTGAAACCCTGCACATTGCCCAACCCTCTCTTTCTAAGCAGTTGATGGAACTGGAAGCTGAACTGGGAAAACAGCTCTTAATACGGGGAAAGCGGCGCATCACCCTCACGGCCGACGGAATCTTGCTGCGAAAACGAGCTGAAGAAATCGTCGCCCTCCTTGAAAAGACGGAGCAGGAAATCGCTTCAACGGACCAGGATATTACTGGCACCGTCGCCATTGGCGGTACACCGCGTCAAGGCGTCCTTGAAGCGGCGTCAACCCTTCATCAGCAGTATCCGCAAATCCGTTTTTCCTTCCATGTCGGCGATGCGCCCGACATCATCGAACGCCTCGACCACGGCAGCCTGGATTTCATCGTCCTCCTCGACCGGCCGGACAAGGCAACGTATGGATCGCATCCCCTGCCCGATGTCTCCCTTTGGGGCCTGCTCATGAAAAGCGACGATCCCCTGACAAAAAAAACAGCCGTCACTCCAAAAGACATCTGCCGCCGCCCCTTGGTCATTGCCCAACGAGAAGGGATTCGCCAAATGCTCTTCGATTGGGCAAAGCCCGTTTCCGACCAATTGGACATCATCGCCACCTACAACGTCATGAACGGGACCCCCGTCCCCTTTGCCCTTTATACCCCGGGCCTGGTCCTCATCATCCGCGACCTCCTGTCGCCGACCATCGACCCGGCCGTCGCCTTTCGCCCCCTCGATCCGCCCATAAAAACCAGTCATTACCTGGCCTGGAAACGCTATCCTGCCTTTTCGGCAGCCAGCCAGAAATTCTTAGAAACCGTCTATCGACTCTATCCCCAAAAATAGCCTGTAAACGGGCCCTGCCCAAAAGAAGGAGCTGCGCAAACCATCAAATATTCCTATGCGAAAAAGACTTATGGATGAGTGATTCATGGCAAATACCAACGACCTTTCCTTTTGTGCCAAAAGAAAACTCCCTTCTAGGTGAACAGGATATACTTAGTTACCGGTCCACTAAAAAGGGAGTAATTTTTTTCTATGTCTGATAGTGCGCTATATCAGAGAATCGACTTATAGAGATCTACAATTTGGGACTTTTCGACGTCTCTCGGATTTCCGGGCGTGCAGGCATCGGCCATGGCCGAATCAGCTAAGAAATCAATATCTTTTTCCTGAACGCCAAGGTCGGAAAGTTTTCGAGGAATACCGACATCGTCTGCTAATTGTTGGCAGGCATCAATGGCGGCTTTACGATATTCGTCTTGACTCATTTCGTCAACGCCGGCAACGCCCATTGCCCGAGCAACTTCACGATATCGTTCCCCCGTGGCAGAAGCGTTGAATGTCAAAACAGGTGCTAAGAGGATGGCACAGGCCACGCCGTGAGGAATATCATAAAAAGCACTTAACGGATGGGCCATGGAATGGTCGATACCAAGGCCGACGTTCGAAAATCCCATACCGGCAATGTATTGGCCAAGGGCCATTTTTTCTCGAGCCTCCATATCCCCTTCTACAGATTTACGCAGCCATTTGCTAATGATCTCAATGGCTTTCAAGTGCATCATATCCGTCATTTCCCAAGCATTCTTGGTAATATATCCTTCAATGGCGTGAACTAAGGCATCCATGCCGGTAGCCGCACAAAGTTTTTTAGGCATGGATGCCACCATATCCGGATCAATGACGGCTACGACAGGAATATCATGGGGATCGCAGCAGACAAATTTACGATGCTTTTCAGGGTCTGTAATGACATAGTTAATCGTAACTTCAGCTGCCGTTCCGCTCGTCGTTGAAACGGCAATGATCGGCAAGCACTTGTTCTTCGTAGGCGACGCCCCTTCAAGACTTCTGACATCGGCAAATTCCGGATTCGTCAAAATGATGGCGATTGCCTTTGCTGTATCCATAGCTGCTCCGCCGCCGACAGCGACGATAATATCGGTCTTTGCATCTTTACAAAAAGCTACGCCGTCCTGAACATTTTGAATCGTCGGATTGGGCTTAATCCGATCATAAACCGTATACTGGATGCCATTTGCATCGAAAAGATCGGTAATCTTTGTCGCTACTTTAAATTTCATTAAATCCTTGTCGGTAATGACCGTAACATGCTGACAGCCGCGGTTTTTAACTTCTGTGACGATTTCCTGAATAGCCCCCTTACCAAAGTATGATGTTTCATTTAAAGTAATCTTATTTGCCATCTTGCATTCCTCCTACAACTTGTATAAGTTATTTTCATTAATATATATGTAATTACCGTGCCAATCAAAGGCAGGAATACAGATAAAATCACTATATTGGCTAGTTTATGCGTTATTATATTTTTTTAACGAACTTCTTTAGGATAAACGAAAAGAAAAAAATCTCAAAAAGTCTCAAATGTCTTGATAATTTTTGAGATTTTTGAGATTTTTGAGACATTTTCAAGGGCGATTACGGGTGGCGCCGCCGGATTTCTTTAGGCCGAATTCCATGGCGATGACAGAGGCGATAAAAAGTCGCTCGGCTTACTCCGTAAGAACTTGCAGCAGCCGGTACGTTCCCAAAAGCAGTTTCTAAACAGTGCAGGAGTGCCGCTTTTTCTGCCGCATTTGTCCCATCAACAGGAGGGTTCAATCGTCGGACATCATCTGCCGGCTGCCTGTCGCGAAGAGCCAGGTCATGGGGCATGATGATCGCCGATGAGCTGGTGTAGAAAGCTCGTTCAATACAATTTTGCAGCTCTCTGACATTACCGGGCCAAGAATATTCCAGAAGAGACTTCAATGCCTCCGGAGATAATTGGCGAGTCCGTTCGGGATAGCTTGTATTAAAGCGCTTCAAGAACAGGTTGGCACAGTAGCTGATATCGTTCGGCCTCTTGCGGAGCGGCGGGATTGACAGTTTAAGAATGTTCAATCGATAGTATAAATCGCCGCGGAAGGTTCCCTTTGCGACTTCAGACTCCAAGCAGCGATTGGTCGCAGAAATAACGCGGACATCGAGTTTTTTCTCTTCTTTGCCTCCGATACGGCGAATGCAAAGCGTCTCTACAGCCCGGAGCAGCTTGGCTTGGAATTCCAGAGGCATTTCACCGATTTCGTCGAGAAAGAGAGTCCCGTGATCAGCCAGTTCGAACTTGCCCGGATTCCCTTCTCGAAGGGCCCCGGTAAATGACCCTTTTTCATAGCCGAATAATTCGCTTTCAATTAAATCTCGAGGCAATGATGCGCAATTCACGGCAACGAAAGGCCCTTTATGCCTGGGGCTCTCGGCATGGATGGCCTGGGCAAAGAGTTCTTTCCCGGTCCCACTTTCCCCTTCAATAAGGATGGTGCTGTCATAGTAGGCATATTGACGGCCTTTATCAATGACTTCAGACATAGCGGAGTCCGCCGTATAAATATTTTGAAAGGTATAGTTTGCTTGATTGCCGGCTACACGGTTAACGGACCGAAATAAGTGTTCCTGTCTTCGCAGAATGAGCGTATAAGTTTGTCCCGTAGCATCGCAGGTTTTGGATAAGGTAGCACTGAAGTGACGTGTTTTCTTGGCTAGAACGACGCCCAGATCATCCATATACAAGGGGCTGTCACTCACCGTATCGGACTGCATGGCAGGCCAGTCGATTTGAGGCAGGACACGGCGGAAATCGAGGGCCGACAGCTCCTTATGAGATACGCCCAATTCACGATAGGCCGTGGCATTGGCCCAGCGTACTTTCAAGGTATCATTTAAAAGAAGAATGGATTCCGGCAGGCCATTGGCGGCTGCTTTCATGAAATGGCTTTGGTGATAAGAACGCAAGGTCTGTTCGATACTAAAGGCACAGGCTACCACCAAGGCTAAGGTATGGGGATGAGCGGCAGCCGCACTGCCCGAAAGATCCAGAACGCCGATCACCTGTCCGTCATTCCCGTGGATGGGTGCTGCTGAACAGCTCCAGTTATGTTGGTCAGCGCAATAATGCTCTGCGCCGATAAGTTGTACGGGCCTGTCATATTCCAGGGCCAGCCCGGGACCATTCGTGCCGACAGAATCATTTCTCCACACAGAACCGGGATGAAAAAAAATATTTTCTGAATGTTGCAAAATCGTATCATCGCCAATGGTACGCAGCACGCAGCCGGCACTATCCATTAAGGCCAAAAGAGAATGGGATTCCCGGACAATTTCATGGACACTTTGCATAATGGGTCCGGCAACTTGCAACAATAATCTGTTTTTTTGACGACTTCTATTTAGATTTTCTAAATCAACGGGAAGATTTTTTCGGTGCCACGGATCGATTCCCTTCTTGCGGCAATCCTGCCATGAACGGGCAATAAGCGGAGGCAATTGTTTACTCAAGATGCCCTCTTCGATGAAGCGCTGCCAGATTTTTTTCCGTTCTTGTAAATCTATCATTGCCATACCTCCTTTACAGAGAATAAGTCACGTGTATGTAGGGTCACGAAACATCAAATATTTTTGATTGTATCATGGATTCGGACGTCTCACAAAAACTTTATGGAGATTTCTATTCGGATAACGTCGCTGCCAATATATTCGCAGGGGGGCCCTTCCGATCTCCTATCGATTCTACCACGCTGCCCTTCTTGAAAACACCTTGCTCCCTCCCATACGAATAAATCCAAAGTCTATGTCCTCCGAAAAAATCCTCTTTTTTTATACCCTGCATGGGCGTAGTCAAACAGCTCCTCTTATCAGGGTACTTTCGCTCATTTTTTATGAAGACACCTTTCTTTTCAAGTGAACCGAGAGACAACATCCAACAAATCAAACGTCTATTTTTATCTGTTTCTATTGTATTGATCCTCAAATTGCCCTATAATAAGAGCGAATCATTGGGAAATAGAAAAAGATAACAGAAAACAAGAGAAAGAAGGAGCTTATCATGCTGGGATTAGAACGCAGACAAAAAATCATGGAAAAGATTCGAATTGACCGCAAAGTTTACGTCTCAGAACTTGCTAAGTTATTCAAAGTAACCGAAGAAACAATCCGCCGCGACCTGGAAAAACTGGAAAGACAGGAGTTGCTCAGCCGCAGTTACGGCGGTGCCGTGATAACGGAAAGCACGAGTGATGAACTTTCTTATACGCGTCGCAGCTCCATAAACAATGAAAGCAAACTGCTCATCGCCGACAAAGCCGCAAGCCTGATCCAAGACGGCGACACGATCATGATGGATTCCAGCACGACCTGCCAAGCACTCTTGCAGCGCCTTCAGAATCAGCGTAATATCACGGTCGTTACCAATTCCATCCGTCTCATGAACGATTTCATCGGCTGCGGCTTCAAAATGATCTGCACAGGCGGCACGATGCGCGACAGCTCCTGTGCCCTGACAGATTCCATAGCCTGTGAAACACTTACCCGATACTACGTCGATTTTGCCTTTATCAGCTGTAAGAGCATCGACTTGAACAAGGGCATTATGGAATCCAACGAAAGCGAAAGCCGCGTCAAAAGCATCATGATGCAGCAGGCCCGCAATACGATCCTATTGGTCGACCATTCGAAATTTGACAAAACGGCGTTTGTTAAATGTGATGATTTCGAACGCATCGACACCCTCGTCACCGATGTCCCGCCTTCTAAGGAATGGCAGGAATTTCTGGCAGATAAACAGATCAACTTAATCTTCTGACAAAGGCTGATTTACAAAAAACGACCTCCTAAATTAGATGTTCGGATCTAATCTTAGGAGGTCATTTCATGTCCATAAGAAATTCGTTTTTTATTTTTAGGAAACGATTTCAAGGCAGGAAGAATACCTGCTGCATCTTCGGCTGTGCCCCCGTCGTTGGATCCATTTCCATGACCATGACATCCTTCATGTACTCATTCCACTTGTCAACGACAGCGCTCTTGGCCTGATAGGCTTCGGCATAAGCCACCCCTTTTTCGCATTCAAAATAGCCGAACAGTTCATTTCCGACATTCCATATCGTATAGTTTGAAATACCGGCATCCTTCAGTACCTGCTTCATTTCCGGCCAAATATGGGCATGACGATATTTATATTCATCGAGTTTTCCCTCTTTGACCGTCGCTTTCCATGCAAAACGTTCCATCAAAAAAACCTCCCTTACATGTTCATCAAAATGATCAAAAAGAAGAACCTTCGTCTCCCCCTTCTCCAATTGCCCGACAAAAGGAATCGTTTGGGAGCGGCGAAGGCTCTTTTTCATCTTATACGCTAAACCTCAATCGTATGCAGACGGCTGTCATTTTCCTACCGGATGAATGGCATTGACATTATGTTCGACCGGTTTGACAAACCAGCCATTTTCATCGATTTCGTGGTCATAGCGCTGTTTCGTGATTTCATCAAGGGTCAGGCCGCGGGCATCAGAACCAAAGAAGGTACCGGCAACCCAGCTGATAAATACGAATCCGATCATGATCATCGCGGCGACCTGGAAACCGACCGTTTCCATCAGGATAGGAACGAGGAAGCCCCAAACAGCGGCGGAGAAACGCGTGACAAAGAAGGTGAATCCCTGTGCCGTTGCCCGATAACGGACCGGGAAGAGTTCGGAGCTCCAAAGTTGATAGAACTGCTGCTGCATCGAGAATCCCCAGACAATGGTGAAGAAGAAGAGCATCCACATCTGCATCATGTTCGCCGGCAGGGCCCAAACGAACCAACTGATGACACCGAGACCGGAAAAAATACCGAAGACCTTGCGGCGATTAAATTTATCGCCCGTGTACATAAAGATGAAAGTCGTCAAGATACAAACGGCAAAGTTCAAGGCCGTCAGGAACAAAGACATGGCGTTCGAGAGCTTACCGAGGTGTTCGTACACATAAGGCATGAAGAATCCGTTCGTACTGGCAGCCAGATTCCAGAGCGTATAAACGGCACAGAGCATGACCACCGTCTTGAGGCAGGTACCGTGAAGGATATCGCCATAATGGACCTTACGAACTTTAATGCCTTTTGCCGCAAGTTCCTGTTCCCGTTTATGGGCTTCTGTCCATTCCGTCGATTCCGGCATCTTCAAACGCTGATACCAAATCCAGCCGGCAACGACGATCAAATGGGCAAAGATGATACGGTTACCGAGAAGGCCGAACATCGAATTGAGCGGAATGGATGCGAGGAATACGACAACAGGCCCGAGCATCCAGGCAACCTGGGCTGAACCGCAGTGTTTGGCACGATTTTTCGACGGCGCTTCTTCCGCAATGAAGGTCCATGAAGCGACGACATCGGCGCCGACCATTAACCCGACAATGACGTAACCGAGCAGGAACAGGGGATAGTTCGTTGCCAGGCAAATCATCGCCACGCCGATCATATAAAATAGAAGTGCGTAGTTATAAACGAATTTACGGCCATACTTATCACAGATCTTACCCCCGATCAGCGCCCCGATGGCAGCCCCTCCCGTATTCGATGACAGCGCAGCCAGAAGGCCCATCTGCACACTGCTCATGCCGAGATAGCCTTGCCACATCGACAGTCCGGAAGCCCCTGCTACGATGGAACCGGCATCGATGTAACTGATGAGCCCGGCAATTAAGGTCTTTTTCCAAGCAGACATCTCGTAATCGACTTTTACACCTAACATAGCCTTTTCCTCCCTTTATAAAAATGATTAATCCAATAACTCCGTATTCAAATCAATATGGAAATCCTTAGCAAGCTGTATAAAGCCCTCCCGAGGAATCGTCTGTTTTTTACCGCCCATCGATAAGACTTTGACACAAATTTCCGAAGCTTTTTCAACCGTATCCATGAGTCCGAAGGCTTCATCAAAGGTATCGCCGCAAACGAACAGGCCATGATGGGCCCAGACGACGACGCGGTATTTCTCCATCAGTTTAACCGAGGCGTCGGCAATTTCCTTGCCGCCCGGTACCATCCAGGGCACGACACCGATACCTTCCGGGAAGATGACGGGATCTTCCGTGGCCATTTCCCAAAGCTCACGCGTGAATTCCTTATCCTTCAGGGGCAGGACAAAGGTCAGGGCAATGAGATTCGTCGGGTGTGCGTGATAAATGATGCGGTTCGTCCCGTTGGTCATCTTTTTCTTCAGTTCATGGGCTGCCAAATGTGTCGGCAGTTCACTGGTAGGCCGCCCTCCATGGACCAGGCCCCAAACAATGCCATAATTCTCGCCTTTTTCGTCGATCTTTATGAGGGCCGTGTTTTCTTCCGGTGCCAATGAGACGTTGCGCATATATTTGCCGCTTCCCGTAACCAGGAAATATTCCCCGGCAAGGCTGGGAACGGTATTACCGATAGGTTGCCATTCTTTCACGTCGTGCAGCGATTCCTTGACGGCGTCGACTTCTTCTGTTTTGACACGATACGTCAAATTGCCGCCGTTTCGTTCATGCCAGCCTTTCTGAAATGCATCTGCCGTCAGGCGCTTAAAACCTTCCATAAATGTTGAATCTTTGATATCCATGATTGACTCCTTCTTTATTTCAAATTATAGTTTCTCTTATCGCTTGGACAGAACGTCCTTTTCGTAATCCGTAATGACGGAGTACCACCGACCGTCAACGGGGACCTCGTTGCGTTTGCAGAACTCAGCCCAGACATCGCCGAAGGGCAGCGTCTTCATTTCTTCCAGTCCCTGCAGGACCCGCGTGAAATCGGCTTCATCTTGTGCTTCCTTGAGTTCTTTGTTCGGTGTCAAGAGGCCGTAGAGCAAAGCTTTCTGCATGTTGCGCATGCCGATAACCCAGGCTGCAACACGGTTGATGCTGGCGTCGAAGAAGTCAAGGCCGATGAACACCTTGTCGAGGGCATTACAGCGGACGAGCTCCGTTGCCAGTTCCTTGAGCTCATCATCGAACTTGATAACATGATCGCTGTCCCAGCGGACCGGGCGGCTCACATGAAGGGCTAAACTGTCGTTAAAGAGCAGCATCGAAGAAATCTTATCCGAAACGACTTCTGTCGGATGGTAATGACCCGTATCCAGGAGACACATGATGCCATTCTTGGCGGCGTAATTCATATAAAATTCATGAGAGCCTACGGTGTACGACTCAACGCCGATACCGAAAACCTTTCCTTCCACCGCGTCGGCGATGTTCTTACGGTCATATTTCACGGAAAGGATTTCATCCAAAGATTCCTTGAGGCGCTGACGAGGTCCCAAACGGTCAGCAGGCACATCCTTTGTCCCATCGGGAATCCAGATGTCGTCCAGAGCCGTGATGCCAAGTTCTTCACCAAAGTAGTTGGCAATCTTCCGGCAGGCTTTGCCATGAGCAATCCAGAAATCACGAATATCCTTATCCGGGCTGGAAAGGGTCATGTTGTTTTTAACATTCCGGTGACTGAAGAAGGTCGGGTTGAAATCAAGGCCGATGCCTTCTTCTTTCGCAAAATCAACCCATGCCTTGAAATGTTTCGGCTCGATCTGATCACGATCAATATTTTCACCGGTGATCCGGTACGAAGCATGAAGGTTCAGTTTGTGCTTAGCCGGAATCAGAGAATAAGCCTTTTTGATATCCTGCATGAGTTCTTCCGGATTGCGTGCACGGCCCGGATAATTGCCCGTCGCCGCAATGCCTCCAGTCAGTGAGTCCGAATCGAATCCTAAGACATCGTCGCCCTGCCAGCAATGCATGGAAATACGTACATCTTGCAGTTTCTGTAAGGCCTTTTCTACATCCACACCTATCGATGCGTAACTTTCTTTTGCTTCTTCAAATCTCGACATAATGAAAACCTCCTATAAATCCTGTAACCTTGAGGTGACGTACATCACCTGATATATAATATTTATAACTTCCAACATCTTAATCGCTCCGGTTATGGAACCGGAATTACTCGAATTGATTTTCGATGCGCTTCACATCGAAGGACTTGGCTACGACCTGCCGTGCTTCCTTTAAATCTTCAAAGACCTTAGCACCCAGCATCTGCGCCATGATATTGCCGATAGCCGTCGCTTCTACCGGCCCGACATACACCGTTTTGCCTGTCGCCTCGGCAAGCAGCCTGTCCAGGAATTTATCTTGACAACCGCCGCCGACAACATGAATCGTATCGTACGTACGGCCCGTGACTTCCTCGATTTCGGCAACGGTCTTGGCATAGCAGTTTGCCAAACTCCGATAGACACAATACAGGAGTTCACATTCCGTTTCCGGTTTTTCCTGATTCGTTCTTTCACAATAATCCTGCAAGGCTTTGATCATACTGTCCGGGGCCAGGAAAGCGCTGTCGTTGACATCAACTGTCGATGTAAAATAGCGGCCGATATGGGCGAGTTCATAAAGTTCGTCAAAGGTGTACGGATGCTTAAACTCGCGGCGCAGATTCTGCATCATCCACATTCCCATGATATTCTTGAGATAGCGATAGCGATAATGGTATCCGCCTTCATTCGTAAAATTATGCTTTCGACTCATTTCGGTACAATCCGGAATCAGGCGTTCAATTCCCATGAGCGACCAGGTTCCCGAACTCAGATAAATGCTGTCATCGGAATTCGTCGGGACTGCCATGACTGCCGAACCCGTATCGTGTGTGGCCGGAAGGACAACATGGGTCTTGAATCCGACGCACGCTTCCATTTCTTTTGAAAGGGGGCCGACCAGCGTCTTCGGCATATGGATGTCACCAAAAATTTTTGTCGGCAGGCCCAGCATTTTAAGGAGTTCAAAATCCCAATCCTGTGTTTTTGCATTAATCAGTTGTGATGTTGTTGAATTAGTGTATTCATTCATGGCAATCCCGGTCAGTCGATAATTAAGATATTCCGGGATCATCAGAAAACGTTCTGCCTTGTCCAGTATTTCCGGTGTTTCTTTTTTGATGGCCATTAAATGATAGATGGTGTTAATCATCATTTTCTGAATGCCATTGCGACTGTAAAGTTCCGCTTCGGAAATCGTCTTATAAACTTCCTCATCCATGCCCTTTGTACGTCCGTCGCGATAAGCAACCGTATCGCCGATGACCTGGCCGGCCTTATCGAGGAGGACAAAATCAACGCCCCAGGTATCGATGCCGACGCTCTCGGGAATGCGGTCAAGGTCCTTACACTTCTTAAGCCCTTCGACGACCTCCTGAAAGAGATGCTCAAGATCCCAGCAAAGATGACCGTTCTGTTTTACAAGCTTATTCTCGAAGCGGTAAATTTCCTCTATGCGAATCTTTCCTTTATCAACCCAGCCAAGGATATGACGACCGCTCGAAGCGCCGATATCTACCGCCAAATAATACTTTATATCTGACATACTCCCATTTCCTTTCCCATCAATAAACCACTTACATTTTTCTTGTTTTCCTGTTTTCTTCTTTGTTTACTTGGTTTTTACAATAACTATACTACATTTAAACTATGTAAAAGTCAACATTCTTTCTTTTTTCATATGTTTTTACTTTTGTTATGCATTAAAAGCAAGATATAAAGCTCTTTTTATCAATATTCTTTACATATTAATAGCGGATTTCTTAAAAAATATAATCTGGTTTTCACAAGAAAGATGGCTTTGATCGAATCTCACCCCAACATCAGTCGCCGTCTTCAGTCCCCAAAACGATGGAGAAAATGGCTTTATATGGCCATTAAGACATCACCCTCTCGTATCCCCTGCCCATTCGCCCGGCCCGATACAACGCAAAAAAACCTCCGAAAGTTAGATTTTTATAATTCTAACTTTCGGAGGTTTTTTAGACTTATCTGTTCCTGAAGTTTTTTTATATCATCATCAAAAGCAGACGCCGGCCTGCAAAATGACGTTGGGATAGTAGGAAAATTCACCGGTCCGTACGGCAAATTTAACGTGCGCCGATTCTTTCTTTAAATCCACATGGGGAATAAAGTCTTCTTCGGCCCCTTTTAAGGTATCTCGTAAGTGCTCCAAAATCGTAGGATTCGTTTCTTTAATTTCTTCAGCGAGCACATATCTTTCGACGACGATTTCGTCCATGATGGCGTCGAATACTTGACGGAACGTCGGTACACCGCCGACGACGGCTAAATCAATGATGGGTACCCCGCTGGGAATAGGCATGCCGGCATCACAGAGAAAGAATCGATCTTTATGCAACGCTAGTGAGACCTTACGAAGCTTCTTTCGCCAAGGCCACAGGGCTTTCGTTTTGATCTTCTAACGACAGACGGGCCAACCGTTCAATAAAGAACAGGCGGCGGTTGAAGAAATTAACGAGTCTCCCAACGGTCATGGCCGATACGATGGTCCCAACTCCGATAGCCGCAAAGGTCTGAGAACCGCCATAGAAAAGGGATAGGCCCAAGGCCATGGCAACCAGTGTCGAATCGAAGGCCACTTTGGCCGTACCCATGCGGATATTCGCAGTTTGAGCAATGGCTTTTACGATGCCGTCACCGGGGACCATGAGGACCTGCGAGGCCACTTCCAGGCAGATGCCGAAGGCCAGGACGGCACAACCGATGATCAGGATCACTCCTGCCAGAGGCCAGGAATGGCCCTGAAGCACCGACAAAAAAGGCATATACAGGTCGAGGGCAACGCTGAAAATAACGCTGATACCCAACTGAAGGGCTTCTATAGGATGGAATTGCCGCCGCAACAAAGCGATTTGAGCAGCAATAAACAAGATATTCGCAAAAAAAGTTATCTGACCAAAGGTCCAATTCGAATACAGGCTGATGACGATAGGAACACTTGATATGGGCGATGACCCGAATCCGGCAACGATAATGAGGTCGATGCCCAAGGCGTTGATTAAAATACTTAAGATAAATACAGGAATCCGAATTCCTTTATAGTGCATGTGACGCAAAATTAATCTCCCCATTTCTTTTGATTTTTAATGATTTTACGAAAGGTTTCCATGAATCGCTGCCGTTCTTCCGGCTCAATGCCCTGCCACATGAAGTCGTCGAGACCATAGATGATTTCGCGGATACGCTTAGCTTTTTCCCGGCCCTTTTCGGTCATGAAAATAGAGACGCCGCGCTGATCATCGGGACGGGGTTCTTTTCGGATGAGCTCCAGTTTTTCCATCCGCTTCAAAAGGCTCGTCACCGTCGACTTATCGATGATGCATTCTTGTCCGATTTCTTTCTGACTGGCCCCGTCATGGAACCATAAGTATTCTAAAATCTTAGGCTGACCGGGCATGAGGCCTTCTTGTTTGATATAGTGACTGATTTCCCGATTCGAACGATGAAATCCGATTAATAATAAAATATGCAGGGCTTCTTGATCCATGTCAGGCTCTCCTTTATTGGTTTTAATTCAAACTAAATAGTTGCAATTCAAACTACTTTATTATTATAATCTCTGATTCAAAAAAGTCAATAGGCTTAGGGCATCAATAATCAAGAATCGACAAAAAAATAAGCACGACGGTTCAAAGAAAAACCATCGTGCCTGGGATTAATCATGGGAATTGGGCGGATAGGGGTACAGAATCACTTCTCCGTCGAGGTATTCCGCTAAAAAGATATCCCGCGGTTCATAGCCATGGCGGGTCAATTCCTGCGTGAGCCATTCCGAATCTTTGTCGATCAGCACCAAGACGTCGGTATTGATCTGACCGTCGGCAATGATGGGAAAGCGGATGTTGTCTTCCCCCATTTGAACGACCGTCAACTGACCATTTTGTTCGAGGACAGCCCGCTTGACGTCTTGGATGCGCTGGACTCCCATGGCTCGCAGCTTCATCTGTAACTCAAAGGCCTGGATGCCAGAACGCAGGCAGGTTTCCGTCTGGAGTTCCCCTTGTTCGATGAGGATGACCGGTTTGCCGTCGACGAGGATGCGAATAAGACGGCTGACAGATTTTAAGTATTTCAAGGTCATGACCAGAATCGTCCAGACGACCATAATCATGAGAAACTGAAAAATACTGATCGTGTCATTATAAATGACGCCGCCGATAATGCCGCCGAGAACGTAATTCTGTATCTGATCCAAAGCCGACGTCGGTGCCAGATTGCGCTTTCCCAAGAGATTAATCTGTAAAATAAGGGCCAATAGTCCCAGACCCAGTTTAGCGAAAATCATAGAATACGGAAACATGGCCCCTCCTAGTGCGGAACGTCGACGAGTTTGACGTCTTTTTGAATTAAATAGACTCGGTTAATGCGGTAGGCTGTATAACTGCTGTTAAAATCGATGCGATAGTAATCGTCACGGATCTTAATCAGCATCCCGTCCTGCAAGCGCAATGAATTAACGGCAATATCCGACTCCGATAAGGTCATATTGTCGCTGAAGGTATCGAGAAACTGCATCATCCGCGACGTGTTCTCCCTCGTTTCCCGCTGGCGGCTGTAACTGTCCCAATTGGAACCGATTAAGAATAAGCCGATCAAGAGCAGGATGATGCTCAAATCACGGTACTTCGACTGCAGGCGGTTGCGCATGTATTTGGCAGTGATAATGACCAAGGCTACTAAAATAAAGAAAATCAGTCCGTATTGAAATAAGTAACTGACCTGAGCCTGGCTTTGCAGGTAAGCATACGTATAAAACTGCAAGAAGGATCCCCCTTTCCCTTTGTTTTTCTATTGTAGCAAATCTTTTGCAAAAAAATCAACTGAAAAGACCGCTTCCGACAATCGTCGACTGATAAAAAACAGCCTGCCGTCACAGACAGCAGGCTGTTTCCATCATAGCATATAAAGGCCGACGATGAGTCCCTTTCCGGAACGCATCTGCATGAAAGAGTACAGGCCTATCCCTTTAAGCAGATATATCATCGACAGCGATGAATCAGTTATTGGCAGCCGGCAATTCACTGGTGCAGTGCGGGCAGCGCGTGGCATCGTCAGCGATAGGCTGGCGGCAGAAGGGGCACAGGCGCGGATCTGCAACCGGTGCCGGTTTGGGCATCAAACGATTGAGCTGCTTGATGACGATAAAAATAGCGAAGGCAATAATTAAAAATTCAAGAATCGTATTGAGGAAAGAGCCGTAAGCAATAACCGGGATACCGGCGGCTTTGGCATCGGCCAAAGTTTCTACCTTTTCGCCGTTCATGCTCAAAGGAATGAAGAAGTCAGAAAAATCGATTCCGCCGAGGAGCACACCGATTGGCGGCATGATGATGTTATTGACAAGAGACGTAACGATTTTGCCAAAAGCACCGCCGACAACGACGCCGACTGCCATATCAAGGACATTCCCCCGCATGGCGAATTCTTTAAACTCTTTAATAAAACCCATGCTATCCACTCCTATTCAAAATATAATGATGAGATATTGGTACATCTATTCTATCACTACTTCTCAAAAAGTGCAAAAGGTTTTGGAGAGATTTAGTACAAATTATTTTCTATTTTGCATCGAAATTGCCAAAGGGCTGTTACCGGATACCGGCCAGCTTCGCTGGATCCATGGCCTTATCGAAATCGTCAGCCGTAACCCATCCCAGTTTCAGGGCTGATTCTTTGAGGGTCAAGCCTTCTTTCGCCGCCGTTTTGGCAATGGTGCAGGCCTTATCGTAACCGACTAAGGGTACAAGGCCAGTGACCAGGATCAGAGAATTGTAAAGATTGGTCTCGATCCGTTCTTCATTGGGCTCGATGCCGACGATGCAGTGCTTGCGCAGGGATTCCATGCTGTCCGACAACAAGCGGATCGACTGGATAAGGTTGTAGGCAATGACCGGCATAAAGACGTTCAATTCAAAGTTGCCCTGGCTGGCGGCGATACCCATGGTCGCATCGTTGCCCATGACCTGGACGGCAACCATGGTCACGGCTTCACACTGCGTCGGGTTGACCTTGCTGGGCATGATGGAGCTGCCCGGTTCGTTTTCGGGAATGCGGATTTCGCCGATGCCGCAGCGCGGTCCCGATGACAGCCAGCGAATGTCATTGGCGATTTTCATGAGGTCGCAGGCAAGGCCTTTCAGCATGCCGTGGACGGCAACGAGTTCATCTTTACTGGTCAGGGACTGGAATTTATTCGGTGCCGTATGGAAGGTCGTCCCCGTCAATTCACTGACGATTTCCGCAAAGCGGCGGTCATAGCCTTTCGGACAGTTAATACCCGTACCGACAGCCGTGCCACCCATAGCCAGGTCACGGAGAAAATCGACGCCACAGCGAAGCATTTCCTTATTGCGTTCAATCATGCGGGCCCAGCCGCTGAATTCTTGTCCCAGGGTCAAGGGAGTCGCATCCTGCAGGTGGGTGCGGCCGATCTTCACGATGTCTTTAAAGGCTTCCTGCTTATCACGCAGGGCCTGATAGAGGGCATCCATAGCCGGAAACAGCTGCTGTTCGATGAGCAGAACCCCGACCATGTGAAGGCCCGTCGGGAAGGTATCATTCGAACTCTGTGAATGGTTGACGTCGTCGTTTGGGTGGACGCGCTGTTCCTTGCCCGCCTCTTTAAGGATAGCCGCTGCCCGATGGGCTACGACTTCATTGACGTTCATATTGAACTGGGTCCCGCTTCCGGTCATCCAAACGGCCAGGGGGAAATTGCCGTCGAGTTTCCCTGCCAATATTTCATCGCAGGCCATTGCAATGGCATCGGCCTTATCGGCATCGACGACGCCCAGTTCCTTATTGGTCAGGGCGGCTGCTTTTTTCAGATAGGCAAAGACCGTGACCATTTCGGCAGGAATCTTTTCCGTCCCGATTTTAAAGTTTTCAAAGCTCCGCTGGGTCTGAGCGCCCCAGAGCTTGTCTGCCGGGACCTTAATCTCTCCCATCGAGTCTCTTTCAATACGATATTCCATAGTATCCTCCTTTAAATTCCCATGGCAGACGGATAAAAAATACGAGCATCCATCGTTTTTAAGTCAGCTGCCATGAGTGGTCTGAATTCCATTTGGGCTATGATATCCCGCTCTATATCGATACCCGGTGCGATTTCGGTCAGCATCAAGCCGTCTGGTGTCAAACAAAACACAGCTCGCTCGGTCACGACCAGGACGTCTTGATTCCGAGCCGCAGCATAGGTCCCGGAAAAGGTAATCTGTTCGACCGTCTTCTTAAATTTCTTATAACGTCCTTCATGGTCGATGATTAATTTTCCGCCCTCACAGTGTTCCCGCAGTTGACCGGCCGTAAAGGTTCCCATGAAAATCAACTTCTTCGTAGCCTGTGTCAGATCCATAAAGCCCCCGGGACCGGTAACACGGCCGTTGAATTTCGAGACATTGACATTCCCTTGGACGTCGATTTCCGCCAACCCTAAGGCGCAGAGGTCGAGGACCCCGCCGTGACAGATATTAATCATATCAGACAGCTTCAATTCGGCTTCTGCATTGATGGCCGCGCCCATATCGAGTCCCGATAAGGGAATACCGCCGATGATGCCCGAATCAGCCGCCAAGGTCAGACTCGGACCGAATCCTTCTTCTGCCGCAACGGCACCGATGATTTCGGGAATGCCGATACCAAGATTCATGACGTCGCCCTTTTTCAGTTCCATCGCCGCCCGGCGGGCACAGATTTTCCGGTTATCCAAGGGATGAGGCGGCAAAGATTGGATAACCATCCGTTTTTCACCGCTCAGTTCGGGCCGATAGCCCCTGGCGGCAAAGCTTTGGACGTGATATTTCGGACGGGGCACGACGATGTAGTCGACGAGAAAATGAGGAATCTTCACTAATCGCGAGTCAAGGCGTCCCCGAGGTACGACATCTTCTACCTGGACGACGACGATTCCCTTTGACTGGCGCGTCGCTGCGGCGACTTCAAACTGCTCGCCGATCATGGCTTCCCGCTCAAGGGAAATATTACCGTCTTCATCGGCTAAAGAGCCGCGAATGAAGCAAATATCGAGGGGAAAGGCAGGATAATAGAGGTACTCTTCTCCCTCGATATGAGCCAGGCGAACGATATCCTTTCCTTCGGCCATCGTCTTGTCATTGGCCTTGCTGCCGTCGAGGCGCGGGTCGGCCAAGGTATGGAGTCCGATATCGGTCCAAACACCTTTTCGTCCGGCAGCCAAGGCTCTATACAAGTCCAACAGGGTTCCCGCCGGTACGGTATAAGCTAAACATTCATTCGCTGTCACCTTATCGGCTAATTTTTTTTCGGCACCGAAGTGACTGGTAATGATCGTCCCCAAAAGGCCTTTGGCTGCCAGACGATCACCGCCGCGTCCCCAACCGTCGCTCGTCCCGGTAATTTTCACTAACGTCAGATTGCGCGGATGCCCCTCTTCGGCATATCGGTCATGCAAAGCCTTGAACAATCCGTCCGGTGTACCGAATCCGGCTTGGCCGCTGACAGCCAGGGTCGTGTCATTACGGACCAATCGCGCTGCCTCATAAGGTGTGATAAATTGTACCATATGCCCCCTCCTGTCGCTTTGATACAAACCTTTTATCTTCTTAGAAAGAAAGCCCCTTTACCATAAAGGGGCTTTGTGAATCGTAAGCGATTACGACAAATGTTTTAATCCTTTAGCACCGATATCGCGGCGAACTTGCTGGCCGTCAAAGTGGATTTTATCCACTTTGTCATAAGCCTTTTCAATGGCATTTTTAAGGTCCGGTGCCACAGCCGTTACACCGAGAACACGGCCGCCATGGGTCACATAGGCCCCGTCCTGTTTGGCCGTTCCCGAATGGAAGACCATCGTATCGTCGCTGTCGATACCGTCGAGGCCGCTGATGACATCGCCCTTATGAGACGAAGCCGGGTACCCGGCAGAGGCCATGATGACGCAGCAGGCCGAAGCATCTTTCCAGTGAACCATATCAGGCGACAAAGTTCCCTTCGTGCAGGCATACATGATCTGTGCCAAGTCTCCGTCGAGGAGGGGCAGGACAGCCTGCGTTTCCGGGTCGCCGAAGCGGCAGTTGAATTCGACGACTTTCGGGCCATCTTTTGTAATCATGAGGCCGGCGTAGAGGCAGCCCTGATAGGTAATGCCTTCGGCCTTGAGGCCGTCTACGACAGGCCGTAAAATCGTGTCTTCTACGACTTTTTGAATAGCCGGCGTAAAGACCGGAGCCGGTGCGTAAGCCCCCATGCCGCCCGTATTGGGTCCTTCATCGTTATCGAAGATACGCTTATGGTCCTGAGCTGAAATCATGGGCACAATTGTCTTGCCGTCGACGAAGGCAAGAAGGCTTGCTTCTTCACCAACCATGCATTCTTCGATGACGATGCGGCCGCCGGAAGCCCCAAAGATGTGATCTTCCATCATGGCATTGACGGCTGCAACAGCTTCTTCTTCCGTCTGGGCTACGACGACGCCCTTGCCGGCAGCCAGACCGTCAGCCTTGACGACGATGGGAGCGCCTTGTTCATGAATGTAAGCTTTGGCGGCATCGCCGTCGGTAAAGGATTCATAGGCTGCCGTCGGAATCCGGTATTTCTTCATGAGATTCTTGGCAAAGACCTTGGAGCCTTCCATCTGAGCCGCTGCTTTATTGGGACCGAAAACAGCCAGCCCTTTGGCCTGGGCTATGTCCGCCAAGCCTTCCGTAAGGGGTACTTCCGGACCGACGACGAGCATATCGATTCCTTCAGAAACGGCGTAGTCGGCAATGCCTTCAAGATCAGACAAGGAAATATCGACGCATTTGGCGATATCCGCCATAGCGGCGCTGCCGGGAATGGCGTACAAGGCATCGACACTCGGGCTCTGAGCTAATTTCCAAGCCAGGGTATGTTCGCGGCCGCCGCCGCCGATGACTGCTACCTTCATTACTTTGCAGCTCCCTTCTCAACCTGTTCCGCCAGATACGCTGCGATAGCCGTATCGTAGACAGCCGTATGATGAAAGGCTTCCTGCGCCAATTCCAAGCGATATTCATCGGAAAAGGCACCGTCTTTTTGGAGGATGGAAATGATTTCACTATACTTGTCGGGATTTGTTACGATGGCGACATATTTGTTATTCTTCGCCGAAGCACGGACCATGCAGGGACCGCCGATGTCGATGTTTTCAATGGCTTCGGCCAAGGTGACATTCGGTTTGGCAATGGTCTGCTGGAACGGATAGAGGTTGACGACGACCAAATCGATTGGCGTAATGTCGTGATCCTTCATGGCTTTGACGTGTTCCGGATTATCGCGGACAGCCAAAATAGCGCCGTGAATCTTCGGATTAAGGGTCTTGACGCGGCCGTCCATCATTTCCGGAAAGCCCGTTACGTCCTGAACGGCAATGACCGGTACGCCTGCTTCTTTTAACGTACGCATGGTACCGCCCGTCGAAATGATTTCAATGCCGAGAGCCGCCAGGGCCTTGCCCAATTCGACGACGCCCGTTTTATCAGATACACTAATGAGTGCGCGTTTTACCTTCATGCTAACCTTCCTCCTATTCCTGAGTTCCCATGACGACATTGCCGCGGACCGTCAGTTTGTCGTCACAAAACAGAGCCGCTGCCTTGATGTATGTCGGATGTTCTTTAGTCAGAATCCGAGCCGCCAGCGTATCTTCCGTATCATCTTCATAAACCGGCACGGAAGACTGCAGGATAATCGGGCCGGCATCCATATCAGGCACGACGAAATGAACCGTGCAGCCGGCAATCTTGACGCCGGCTTCAATAGCCTGACGCTGGGCGTGGAGGCCGCGGAAGGACGGCAAGAGGGCCGGGTGGATATTGAGCATCTTGTGCTCATAATGGGAGATGAAATCGCCGCTCAAGAGCCGCATGAAGCCGGCCAGGCAGATGATGTCGGCTTCATAAGGGGCAATGGCGTCGAGGATGTATGCTTCAAAAGCTTCTTTCGAATCAAAGGCCTTGCGGTCAGCTAAGATGACCGGTACGCCCCATTCCCGGGCCCGATCCATGACCGGCGCGCCGGGGATATCGCAGACCAAGGCTTTAATATCAGCCTTGATGGTACCGGCTTCGACGGCATCATGGAGAGCGATGGCATTGGACCCGCGGCCTGAGGCAAAGATGACCATCTTTTTCTTAGTCATGGAACACGCCTCCCCGCAAAGTAACGGGTACGTCGGAGTCTACGACCTTGCCGATGACGTAGGCTTTTTCATCGCGGTCAGCCAAATTCTTAAGAATGCTGTCGGCATCCTTTTCGTCGACGATCATGATCATGCCGATACCCATGTTAAAGGTGCGGTACATTTCTTTAGCATCGACGCCGCCCCACTTTTGCAGGAGCGAGAAAATAGGCAGCTGCGGCCACGACGTGACGTCGATATCGACGCCGACGCCTTTTGGCAGGACGCGGGGAATATTTTCATAGAAGCCGCCGCCGGTGATGTGGACCATGCCTTTGACGGTAAAGTTTTTGATGATCGGCAGGCACGGACGCGGATAGAGGCGGGTCGGCGTGAGCAGGCATTCACCGATGGTCATGCCCAATTCATCGACGTACTGGTCGAGTTTCATCTGCTGGCGTTCAAAGACGATCTTACGGACCAAGGAGAAACCGTTAGAATGAACCCCCGTCGACGGCAAGCCGATGAGGACGTCGCCGGCCTTGATCGTTTCGCCGGTAATGACTTTGTCGCGGTCGACGATGCCGACGCCAAAGCCGGCCAAATCGTAGTCGTCTTTAGCATAGAAGCCGGCCATTTCTGCCGTTTCACCGCCGAGGAGAGCGCAGCCTGATTCTTTGCAGGCATTGGCTACCCCTTTTACAATGGAGGCAACCTGAACCGGATCGAGCTTGCCGACGGCGATGTAGTCGAGGAAGAACAAGGGTTCCGCACCTTGAACGAGGACGTCATTGATGGACATGGCCACGCAGTCCTGACCGACCGTGTCGTGCTTGTCCATCAGGATGGCCAGGCGCAGTTTCGTACCGACACCATCGGTACCGCTGACCAGGATTGGCTTTTTAATATCGCTGTCCATCAGCGAAAAGAGGCCGCCAAAACCGCCGAGGTCCCCAAGGACTTCGGGACGGTACGTAGCTTTTACAGAATCTTTCATCAATTCGACGGCTTTATTGCCTGCGTCGATATCGACACCGGCATCGGCATAGGTCAAACCTTTATTTGTGTTCGAGAGCATATTTTTCTCCTTCCTCGTTCGTCTGCGGCGTATCCGTAGGATAATCATCATTGAAGCAAGCTAAGCACATATCTTCCTGAGGAATGTGTTCAATCGCCCGGTTCAGGCCGTCGATGGAAATGAAGTGCAGCTTGTCGACGCCGATGTATTTTTGAATCTGTTCCTGACTGAAGGTCGACGCAATGAGTTCCTTGCGGACCGACGTATCGATGCCGTAGAAGCAGGGATATTTGATAGGCGGTGCCGAAACGCACATATAGACTTCCTTGGCACCGGCTTCCCGCAGGAGCTTACAGATGATGCCGCTCGTCGTGCCGCGGACGATGGAGTCGTCGACCATGACGATGCGCTTGCCCTTTACGACGGATTTAACGACGTTGAGTTTCATGCGGACAGCTAATTCACGCTGTTTCTGATTCGGCTTAATAAAGGTACGGCCCATGTAGCGGTTCTTGATGAGACCATGTTTGAAAGGAATGCCCGAAGCCTGGGAGTAGCCGATGGCTGCCGTATTGCCGCTGTCGGGGACAGCGATGACGATATCCGCATCGTACTGGGTTTCATTCCACATTTCACGACCCATGTTCAGGCGGGCCTGATAGACGTCCTGACCGTCGATGACGCTGTCGGGACGGGCAAAATAGATGTATTCAAAAGAACATACCTGCTTGCGCGGTGCCTTGGCGAAGATCGTCGATTTGACCCCGTTTTCATTGATCTGAACGAATTCGCCGGGATGGACGTCGCGGACGAATTTAGCGCCAATGGCGTCGAGGGCACACGTTTCCGAAGCCAGGACCCAACCGCCTTCATCGGTACGGCCGATGCACAACGGACGGAAACCATAAGGGTCACGGACGCCATAAAGGGTGTCTTTGGTCATGAGAACCAAAGAGTAGGCACCTTGAATGCGGTTCATGCTTTCCATGATACGTTCTTCAATGGTAGATTTCTGGCTGCGGCTGATGAGGTTGACGATGATTTCACTATCCATAGTCGTCTGGAAAGCAGCGCCGCCGCGGTCGAGTTCTTCGCGGAGAGCCCGGGTATTGGTCAGGTTGCCGTTATGAGCCAGAGCCAACTGTCCCATCGGTGTATATACCGCCAAGGGCTGGATATTGCGCGGGTTATTGGAACCGGTCGTCGAGTAGCGGACGTGGCCGATACCGACAGGCCCCCCTTCTTCTTCCGGTACGCCGTCGGCAAAGACCGTGCTGATGAGCCCCATGCCGCGGTAGGTATGGATATCCTGGCCGTCAGTCAAGGCAATGCCGCCGCTTTCCTGGCCGCGGTGCTGCAGGGCAAAGAGCCCCCAATATACGTAGCGGGGAATATCAAGGTGTTTATCAAAAATCCCTAAGACGCCACATTCTTCATGCTGCTTATCCCAAATCGGATCGTAAAACATGAATTAAACCTCCTGTTATTGAGAAAAATAGGACGCAATCCCCTTACAGGGCTTTTACGTCTTCTTGTAATTTCTGGTTCTTAGCCATGACTTCATTGGCCATGTTTTCGCGATAAGCCTTGTACTTCTTCGCTAATTCGGCATCGCTGACAGCGCCGATCTGAACAGCCAAAAGGGCCGCATTCTTTGCGCCGTTAATGGCGACAGTCGCAACGGGAATCCCCGACGGCATCTGAACGATGGCCAAGAGGGCATCCATGCCCTGCAAACTGCCGCTTTCCAAAGGAACGCCGATGACCGGCAGCGTCGTGTAGCTGGCTACGACACCGGGCAAATGAGCTGCCATACCGGCGCCGACGACAAAAGCCCCGATACCGCGTTCTTCAGCTGTCGTGACGAATTCACGAACCGCTGCCGGCGTCCGATGGGCCGATGCCAATAAGACTTCATAGTCTACCCCAAATTCTTTAAAAATAGCTACTGCTTTTTTCATAACGGGAAAATCAGAGTCGCTTCCCATAATTAAAGCTACCTTCATCAGAGACCCCTCCTTAGGAATAACAAAACCCAAAAGTGACAGAAATCACCTTTGGGCTTTCAGTTAGATACACGGAGACTGTTTACAAACGGCATAAAAACCTGTCCATAAACATTTTGTCATAGTGCGTCTCCTTATTGATTAAAATATTTATCAAACACACTTTGATTCTATCAAAAACACACCTGCCTGTCAATGAAAAACCGCCTTTCTATGGTAAGACAGTATCCCCCTATCGGGGACTGTGTTACAATAAAGCAAAGACGCGATCGAACGGAGGAATATCCATGAATTTAAACGCCGAGCAGCAGCAAGTCGTACAAGAGCTGTCAGAGTCCATTTTACTCAATGCCCCGGCCGGGACCGGCAAGACCCGGGTCCTGGCAGCGAGGGTTGCCAATATCATAGAAAAAAAGAAAGCCGAAGGTTCGGAAATCTTATGCCTGACCTTTACCAATCGGGCCTGCAAGGAACTGAAGAACCGTATCATCGAAACAGTTCCGGAAGAAGGGTTCGCCGTCACCGTAAAGACCATCCACAGCTTTTGCTACAGCCTCATCAAAGAAGAGACCAAGCGGCAAAGCGACCGCTACAACGATTTCCTGATTTATGACGATGAAGACTGTAAACAGATTATCGGCGCCATAGAGCTTACACAAACGACACCGCGTCCGGCATTACAGGAACTTCAGACCTTCATCGAATTTGAAAAAAAGAAACGAGTCTTCCCCGGCCTGCGCGATTTTACCAATATTCAGGATGACCTCAAAGGGTGGCTCGCGGACTACGGCGAAGACCTTGTCTGGGAGTACGACGCCGCCCTTGCCGAAAACCACGCCATCGATTTTACCGACCTCATTACCGGTGCCTATGAATTTCTCCAAGACGATGCCATCTGCCGCCGCTGGCGGGAAAAGTTCCGCTTCATCTCGGTCGACGAAATGCAGGATACGAGCGAAGTCGAGTACACCGTCATCAGCCGTCTCTTCCCGGGCCGCAACATCCTCCTTTGCGGCGACTACTTCCAAACCATTTACGAATGGCGCGGCTCCTATCCCGAATACATTTGGAAAGAATTTAGAGCCGGTTATCATCCCCGGGAAATTACCTTCATCCAAAATTACCGATCTACCCAACTCCTGCTGGATGCCGCTCAGACGTTCTTATTCCGCGGCATGGGGCTGGCGACCGTCCAGAAAATCTATACCCGGCCGGGCATCTCCGCGTCAAAAGAACGCGGCGAACCCATCGTCCTTCATAAAGCCGACACCTGGATGGAGGAAGCCCGCTGGATTTTCCGGGAAATCAAGGCCCTGCCACCGGAAGAACAACTGAAGACCTGCATTCTCGTCCGCGACAACCGCCAGGCTAAGCTGATCTGGATGGGCATTACCTCGCACAACCAAAAGCTCCCCCAAAACCAGCAGCTGCCGGTTACCTGCATCGACCAGTTTCACTTGTTCAAACGGCAGGAATGTAAGGACGTCCTGGCCTACCTTAGACTCTCGCTCAATAAGCACGACAACCTCAGCCTGAAGCGAATCGTCCAACGCTTCGTCCCCCGCATCGGCCGGCGTACATTGGAGACCATTGAAAGCGATTCCTATCGAAAGGTCGGCCTCATGCTCAGCGATTTCATCGATCCCCTGTCCCACCAAGCGGGCGACCCTTATGGGCTGTTGCTGACGGCCTTAGCCGAGGAACGGCTGGTCGTCTTCGACGTCGAAAGTACGGGTACGGACACGACGCAGGATGAAATCATCCAAATCGCCGCCATCCGCCTCGATGCCAAGGGGCAGGTAAAGGATAAGTTCAACACCTATGTAAAGGCCGGCCGCTCCGTCGGCACGGCATACTACGTCCACCACATCAGCGACGAAAAGCTGGCCGCCGAAGGAATTCCGCCGCAAGAAGCCCTGACAAAGTTCTTGGCCTTTGCCAAAGACGCCGTCATCGTCGGCCACAACGTCACCTATGACTTGTCCATCCTCCACAGCGAACTCCAGCGCCTGGGCATTTCCGAAAGGGCAGACTTTCCCTATTACGATACCCTCGACATCTACCGCCGTTTTTATCCGAACTTGATTAACCATAAATTAGACACCTTGAGCCACCACTTTCCCATTGGCCATAAACCGACGCACGACGCCTTTGACGACATTCTGGCCACAGCCGGGCTCCTGGTCTATGCCATCGACGAGAAGATCCGCCCGACGGAAGGGGCACGACGAGCCGCGATGGCCATCTATCTCCCCCTCTTTGCCCCCTTCAGCCGTGAAATGGACGCCTTGCGGCGCTTGTCATATAAGGCCCGGCCCACCGAAGTCATTACGTCCGTCATGAACGACAGCGGCGTCAAAGCCTGGTATCAAACACATCGCGATACCTCCGATGCAGCCAATCACATCGACCGGCTGGAAAACATCCGCAAGCTCTACCGCATCGCCAAAGAAACGGACGATCCCGGCCAGAATCCGCGCGACGCCCTGACCGAATTTCTCAAGATGACGGCCCTTTCCAACAGCGAACTCGACAGCATGCTGTCCAAAGACCCGAAAATACCGATCATCACCATTCACCAAGCCAAAGGCCTTGAATTCGACTATGTCTTTATGGCCAGTTTAGAAGACCATGTCTTCCCGACCTATTGGTCCCGACAAAATGGAAGTATACAAGAAGAAATACGCCTCTTTTATGTCGCCATGACGCGTGCAAAAAAGAGGCTGTATCTGAGCTGGCACCAAGGGTATGCCCGGCAGAGCTATCAGCCGAGCCGATTCCTGCATGGTATCACCGATGATTACTATAAAATTAGATAAGGCCGGCCATCCCCAGTACCAGACCTAAGACGCCGGAACCGAGGAGGACCTTGATGACGCCGATTCCCTTACGGGTTGCAATGATAGCGGCGATGAGGATGACGAGTCCGCCGCTGCTGAAGGCCAGCCAATCAGAGGGCAGCTCTTCCGTATTCCATAAAGCCAAGAGGATGAAGCTCAGGCTGGCTACGCAGATAAGAGCTACGACGGCCGGACGCAGGCCGTTCAAGATACCGCGAATCGGTCCGATATCGCCGTACTTCAAAAAGATGCGGGCTAAAAAGATACCCAAGAAAAAGGACGGCGTTACAAAGCCCAGCGTCGCTACGACGGCACCGCCAAGACCTGCGATGCGGGTCCCGACGAAGGTCGCCGCGTTTATGCCGATCGGCCCCGGCGTCATCTGCGAAATCGTAAAGATATCGACGAATTCACTCATGGTCAGCCAATGGAAGGTATCGACGACGCTGGCCTGAATAAGGGGCATAGAGGCATAGCCGCCACCGACACAGAAGATGCCGACTTTAAAAAATTCCCAAAATAGCAAAGCATAAATCATGACGGCACCCCCTAATTATACTGCGCATCGCGCATGAACAAGAAACCGATGATGCCGTCGATGAGGATGAGCACCATGATATTGGTATCGAAGAACAAGTTGGCCACAAAGGTTCCGATGATGATCAGCATCGGTAGTATCAGCTTCTTTTTTCCTTGTTTGACCAAAAGATCGATGCCGACATTAACGATGAGGGCCGTTGCCCCGCACTGCATGCCGCGGAGAACCATTTTAATATAGGCATTTTGAATAAAATAATCATAGCTGTAAGAAATAATGGTCAACGTAATCAAACAAGGCAGGACCGTGGCGACAAGGGCCACCAAGGTTCCGAGAACCCCTGCCATGCGGTAGCCGAGGATGACGGCACTGTTGACGGCGACGACGCCCGGCATAGACTGGGCAATGGCCACCATATCGAGGGTATCCTTATCGCTGATCCAATGGTATTCGTCAACGTATTTGCCCTTGAGCAAGGGAATGATGACGAAGCCGCCGCCGACGGTGAAGGCACTGATTAAAAAAGTCGATTTGAAGAGCGTCCAATAAAAATGGGCGTCTCGTTTCGGTGTGACAAGATCCATGAGATTCATCCTTTCTGAAAATTAAAGGGATTTTTTTACATGGCTAGTATACCATAGGTATATCTATATTGAAAATATTTGTATCATTGCTATAATATACGTAAATCATATGCCACAAAAAAGGAGAGACTATGGACCTTCGTCAACTCACATACTTCCTGGCCATCGCCGAAGAAGGCCAAATCACGGCCGCCGCCCGGCGCCTGAATATGGCTCAGCCGCCATTGAGTCAGCAAATGAAAGCCCTCGAAGAAGAACTGGGCGTCGAACTCTTCCAGCGGGAACCGCGCAGCGTCACCTTGACCGATGCCGGAGAAATCCTCTACCGACGGGCCCGCCAGCTCATCACCCTGGCCGACTCGACACGCCGGGAAATCGGCGACTTTAAAAGCGGACTGCGCGGTACCTTATCCATCGGCACCGTCTCGTCCTCAGGCAGTATCATCCTGCGACCGGCCCTTCGGCAATTTCACGACAGCCACCGCGGCATCCGCTTTGAAATCTATGACGGCAATACCTTCCACATCTTAGATATGCTGCGAAAGGGCCTGATTGAAATCGGCATCGTCCGCACGCCTTTTAAGCAGGAAGCCTTCGACTGTACCTTTTTGCCGGAAGAACCGATGGTGCTGGCCTATGCCGGAAAAGATCCGGCCCCCGAAAAAGAGACCTTGACCATCCCTGATTTAGACGGCCTGCCCCTCATCGTCTACCGCCGATTCAATCAGCTCCTCCTCGACGTCTGCGAAGGACACAACCTTACACCGTCCATCCTCTGTCGAAACGATGATGCCCGGACGACACTCCTTTGGGCCGAAGCCGGATTAGGCTATGCCGTTGTCCCGGCCTCAGCCCTCTCACCGTCAAGGCTGACGACGCTCCAAATGAAAGTCCTCGACGAACCACGGCTCTGCACGCGCCTGGCCGTCATCACCGCCAAACATCGCTACCTGTCCAGTATTGCCGGTCAATTCATCGAAGCCCTGACAAAAACGTAAGACATCATTCTTTGACAAGCAAGCCCTCCAAATGAAGGAGGGCTATTTTTTTATCGATGCCGCCGGCATATCCCGTTGCCTTACCCCTGGCCCCTAAGACGCGATGGCAGGGAATGATAACCGAAATAGGATTGTGACCGACAGCGCCGCCAACGGCCTGCGGAGACATCGTCTTCCCCGTCTGGGCTTCCACGGCTTTGGCCAACTCGCCATAGGTAGTCGTCTGCCCATAGGGAATCTGACAGAGGAGGCTCCATACGCGGCGGCGGAATTCATTACCCTCCGGCGCTAGTGGAAGGCTCATGATAGCCGGCATGCGACCGGCAAAATAGTCGTCAAGCCAACGGACGGCCTTCTTGAGGACCGGCGTTTCTTTCGCCGTCACCGCAGCCCCCTTCAATCCGTCCCTATCATATTTCTGCCCGTCAAACCAAAGGCCGACCAAGGCCGTTTCATTGGCAGCCAAGGTCATAGCCCCTAAAGGCGACGCATAACTCATCGTATAGTACATACATATTCTCCTATCTTGCTCATTACAAACCGTAGTACGATCTGTACCATTCGGCAAATTGCCCCAGTCCTTCTTCAATCGTCGTTTCCGGCTTGAAATCGAAATCACGCTGCAATTCACTGACGTCGGCATAGGTCTGATAGACGTCACCGGCCTGCATGGGCAGATATTCTTTTTCCGCCGTCTTACCAAGGGCTTGTTCCAAAACTTCAATGAAGTGCATGAGCTGTTCCGGCTTATGGTTGCCGATGTTATAGACTTTGTATCGATTGCCCGATTCATTGGCCACAGGCGGATTGGAAAGCATGTGCTCTATACCGGTGACGATGTCGTCGACGTAGGTAAAGTCGCGGTACATGTCGCCGTGATTATAAATTTGAATAGCTTCCCCATTGCGGATCTTATTGGCAAACTTGAAATAAGCCATGTCCGGACGGCCGTAAGGACCATAAACGGTAAAGAAGCGCAGGCCCGTCGCCGGAACCCCATAGAGATGGCTGTAAGTATAGGCCATGAGCTCGTTTGACTTCTTCGTCGCTGCATAGAGGCTGATGGGGTGATCGACGTTATCCGTCGTCGAAAAAGGCGTCTTTTCCTGATTGCCATAGACCGACGAACTGGAGGCAAACAACAGGTGAGTAACCTTATGGTGCCGGCAAGCTTCGAGGATATTGAAGAAGCCGATGATATTCGAATCGATATACGTCCGCGGATGGTCGATGCTGTAGCGGACACCGGCCTGAGCCGCCAGATTGACGACGATATCCGGCTGAAACGACGAAAAGATTTGTTCTACGGCCTGTTCATCAGCTAAGTCGCCCTTCACAAAGGTGAAATTCGGGAACTGGTGCAAAATTTCGAGGCGCGCGTCTTTTAGCGTGACGTCATAATAATCATTGAGATTGTCGAAGCCCAGGACCGTCGCCCCTTTAGCCAGCAGCCGCTTGGCCAAGTGGAAACCGATAAATCCGGCAGCACCGGTAATAAGGACTTTTTGTGCTGTATCAAAGGGTTTAAAATTTGCCATATTCAGTTCTCCCCTCTTAATCGCGGTCAAAAAGATCCCGCATATATACTTTATCCTTGACATCGGTCAATTTATCTGACCAGCGATTGGAAATGATGATATCGCTCATCTCTTTGAATTCATCTAAGTCTCGAATGACGCGAGAATGGAAAAAGGTTTCTTCTTTCAGCGTCGGTTCATAGACGACGACTTCAATGCCCTTCGCCTTGATGCGCTTCATGACCCCTTGAATAGCCGAAGCCCTGAAATTATCGGAGTGACTCTTCATGGTCAGTCGATAGACACCGACAATGCGGGGATTTTGAGCGATGAGCATATCGGCAATATGGTCCTTCCGCGTCCGATTGGCGGCGACAATAGCAGAAATCAGATTTTGAGGCACATCCTGATAGTTGGCCAAGAGCTGCTTTGTATCTTTCGGCAGGCAATAACCGCCATAACCGAAGGATGGGTTGTTATAGAAATCACCGATGCGCGGATCGAGGCAGACGCCTTTGATGATTTCCTTGGTACTGAGACCACGCATTTCGGCATACGAATCGAGTTCATTGAAGTAAGCCACGCGCAGAGCTAAATAGGTATTGGCAAAGAGTTTTATGGCTTCCGCTTCCGTAGACCCCGTAAACAGGACGGGAATATCTTCTTTGACGGCCCCTTCGACTAATAAATTGGCAAAGGTCTTGGCCCGATCCGACACTTCGCCGACGACGATGCGCGACGGATGGAGATTATCGTAGAGTGCCTTCCCTTCCCGCAAAAATTCCGGCGAGAATAAAATATTATCCGTCCCGTACTTGGCCTTAATTTGCTGTGTATACCCGACAGGGACCGTCGACTTGATGACCATGACGGCCTTAGGATTGATGGCCAACACTTCCTCGATGACCTTTTCTACCGACGACGTATCAAAAAAGTTCCGCTTAGGATCATAATTGGTCGGCGTCGAAATAATGACGAAATCAGCTCCGGTAAAAGCTTCTTTGGCATCAAGAGTCGCCTTAAAGTGCAGGTCGTCACGCTGCAAAAAAGCTGAAATATCAGCATCCACAATGGGAGACTGACCTTTATTTAACAGGGACACCTTTTCTGGAATAATGTCCAAAGCAATAACTTCATTATGCTGAGCCAGCAGCATACTATTCGAAAGACCGACATATCCGGTCCCGGCAACAGCAATTCTCATATGTATTCCCTACTTTCTCTTCTTCCGAGCACGGCAAATTCGAGCTCCGTCGTGCCACCGATAAAAAGCATACCAAAAAGGCCCCGCAAAAAGGATGGATCAACGGACTGCGGGGCCTCGTTTATTATAACTTATAGCGAATTTTCAGCCAGCTATACCAAAACAGGCATTGAATTCGTTTCCACGTTTCGCCCTTTTCCTGATAGACTTCTGCCAGCCGTTTGAAGCTGTGGTAGTAGGACGGTTCCCTAGGAGGCATGGGATCGTTCATGCTGTCCCAGAAGGAAATATCTAGGTAGTGGCGCCACAATTCATCATCCGAATCAAGGACTAATTCCCAAGGCTTGTCCCGACCGGAATAATGAATCAGGATTCCTTCTATGCTGAAATCTTTATTCTTGTGATGGAATAAATTCGGAATGGGCTTCATATTCCCGTCGATGACAAGATTCAACAAATCCTGAGTCTGTCCCTTGAAACGCCGCGGATCGGCCCCTTGATAGGCAAAGACCTGCTCCGTAATTTTTTCACGAATCCATTCCTTGACATCGATCCACATCAAGCCGTCTGAAAAGTAGACGTCCTGCTTCATCTTCAAAAAGGCCACCCGGTCCGGTGTATGATAGGTCAAGGCACCGATAGCTTTGCCTTCTAAATCCGTCGTCAAAAACTGTTTTAAACTGCCAACACATATCATATCTGAATCTAAGTACAAGTAGTGGTCGGTGTAGTTCCGTAAAATCCAGGGCATAACGATGCGAATATACGTAACCCGAGAAAAACGAGCGACTTTGATATGAAAATTCTGATAGATGCTCATATCCATCACATATAAATAGACATTACAGCCATATTTTTTAGCCGTCTTTTCTAAATTATCCTTATTTTCCGGGCTGTAACTGTCGACAAAGACATGGAAAGAAAAAGCGATGTCTTTATTGGTTTCTAAAATCGATGTAATTTCTGCCCCCAAGGGTTTAAAAAAAGGATCGTTAATATTAAAGCCGATATGCATAGCCGGCCGTTCATCATGTTCCGGAAGCCATTCAAAGGCATGTTTTTCGGTATATAATGTCGCATTTTCAAAATATTCCGTCGTAAATGTATTTGCCATTTTCAAACCTCGCTTCATTAATATAAGGATATCTTTTTCTTTCTCAGCAGCCAATCAAATCGGAGGCGGCGGAAGAAATCTAAATTAGCATCAATGAATCGCTTCTGTTCCCGCTCCATAGACTGCAGACGATACCGATCATCTTCGGCCCGAACGAAATGAAAGAACTCTCGAGCCAGCTTTTTATTGAGTCTATCGATATACGACGAGTTATGCATATGTTCTTGATGAATCAAATCGTCACGCAATTTTTCAGTACAGATACAGATATCCAAAAACCGCTTGTGCCCGCCATGGGTCGTGCTCGTCGGGTTTTTGTAATAATAGTATAAACATTCATCGGTAATCATCATCCGTTGACTGCGGTACAAGTAGCGGCCCGACACGTAATTATCCTGTGAATGGCAGCGTTCGGGCGATAAAATATCGATGACAATATGCCGCTTATAGACGGCATTCCAAACAACTTTGCAAAGAAATTCTGTAAAATACAATTCAAAAACATCCGAGCCGGTAATAAGCTGATTTCCCAAGCCCTTTTTATGCGGCAAAATAGCCTCTTCCTTAGTCCCATCGGAACCGATGACGGAACAGCGAGCCATATCGAGATCATTTTTTTCGATAAGCGCGATAAGACGTTCATACATCTCAGGGTGGAGCCAGTCATCGCTGTCGACGAAGGCGATGTATTCTCCCTTAGCAAAAAGAAGTCCGTTGTTCCTAGCTCCACTCAGGCCTTCATTTTCCTGATGGATGGCAATGATACGATCATCGATGAGGGTATAGTCATCGCATATTTTCCCACAGCCATCCGGTGAACCGTCGTCTACTAGAATGATTTGCAACTGTTTATACGTTTGATTGCGAATCGAATCGATACACCGATGCAGATATGCTTCCACCTTATATACAGGCACAATGACCGATAATAACCCTTTTTGCTCCATAGGACACCTTCCCAACTGCCTTATATGTTTAACCTACGTTATTATACTATAAAAAATCCAAAAAAACTATATTTCCTTATCCAGTACCAATTATTTTTTTTATGTGCTTATAGCTGTTTTAAATATTTATGACGAATATGGGTGTACTTTCGATACTTTTTTAAATAAAACGTAAGCAGTTTATCCTCCAGCCATTGAAGCAGCCTGCGTTTTGCAAAAAAAGCAGAACGTACCCGATGGAGATAAATTTGGTCATATATGCCAGGGTTATCGGCCAGTTCCCCCCGAATGACGGCATATCGGGCTTGTTTTGAAAAAGAAACCACCCCTTGTGAATCAACAACGGCTCCATCACTATCAACGACGGTGTAGGTAACCGGTGACGATGTCTGACAGCGGTACAAGTTCAACGGACAACGTTCTTGCTCCCGAGGTAATACATAATCATAAACAAAGTCATCCCCAACGAGAAGTTTTATAAAAGGGGAAATGATGCCCTTCGGATGGATTTCAGAAAAGATTCCGACTTCACTTAATCCCCATGCCGCTCCTGTAGTCTCGAGAATCTTCAAGGTACAAGCCGATACGCTCTTGGAAGTTGGCAAGGTGTATTCAAGAACACGGCCTCTTGTCGGTAAAGGGCCGATATCATAGGAAGTTCCATCGCTAAAGGAAAGGCGAACTTTTTCAATCCGTCCGCTGTCTTCTATGTTTCCGGCAAGACTCACCGTCGTAATGACCTGCTGAGACAACCACTGAAAATGGAGGCATCGTTTTACATCCCGATCATCCGGACTCCACAGATACTGAGCCGGAACAAATTTTTTCGCATCAATATCTGCTGTGTCGATAAGTTTGAAATCACAAACCTTGAATGCATCACCGGAAGAAGCCGTAACCGTCGCCTGAAAGACGAGATTATCCGTCCGCCGCTGCCAAAAAACAGTATCGCCATTAGCAATCCGAACGGCGTGGAGGGCTGCACTTTGGGACGCATGTTGAAACAGCGCCCGGTATAGAATATTATGCCGTAAATACATGCCCCGACAAGCAGGATGTACCGGAATCCGCAGGCGTCTCCCCCATTCATAAAGAGACGTATCGATGAGAATGTCGTCACCGGGTGAAGGTTTGGGTACCGAGCGAATATTATCTGCATAAAAATCTTTCGGTGCCCCAAAAGAGGTACAGTAAGCAAAGCCCTTTAAGACCGTCGGATGATATGAATTCCCGGACTGTCGAAGGATGTCTCCCAAGGCTTCCTCAAAGACGATGGAAGCCGCCCGATGGTCTGCGTGGACATCGCAGTCTACGACGACGAGGAGATCAGCCCTTATATCCAGTATCAGGTCCGTTAAATCCTGTTTGAAGTTCTGACGGCAGTAGCGGCTGTGCTGTCCCCGCTTTACAAAGGCGTAATCAGGGAACTCATGACAACCGTAGGTTTCTTGATGCCCTGCCGGAGACGTCACCGCCTTGTCCGTCGCATAGAAAAGATGACCGCCGGCATAAGCATTGGACGTGTCCCCATAACCTAAAAAGAAGATCTTCCTTACGCCTAAGACCTGCAGCGACCGCCAAGCTTCTTTCATCCGCGTCACTGCGTCAAAGGAGTAATCCCCATTGGTCGTAAAAGCACAAAAGACCTCTGCGCCGCTTTGAATGTAATGGTACATCAAACTGCCGGCTACATTGATTTCATCATCTTCATGAGGGACAATAACCAAGACTTTTTTCCCACTGGCAGACTGATTCAAAAAAGAATTGTCCCCTGCCTGACACGGATGCATTACGATCGCCTCCGTTTAGGATAATAGTGAACCAAGGAGGCGACATTATAGGACAGGATATAGGTAAGGTATTCTAATCTTTTACCCAATGATAACGGCGTTACTTTCAAGAACTGTTTTAAGACCGCATGATGCTCCTTTAAGGTCTGATTATAAGATGCCTCCCGGCGATGTTTAATATCATAACGCAAGAGGGCAATGATAGCGCGGGCATACCCTCGAAAGGCACTGTCTAAAGCAGCCCCGATGATACCTTCTTCCTCCATCCGCCGATAAATCCGCTCATGAACCCTAAAGTTCCCTTCCCAAACGGCTTCCGTGTCCTTTCGAGATAAACTGTCTTCATGCTGAATATAGTGGTAAAAGACGTTGGATACGAGGGCCATCGTCCTTGCTTTTAAAATGATTTCTGTTACAAAAAGCTTATCCTCTGAATAGGCCAGCTTTTCATTGAATCGCGTCTCGCCGATAAGCTCCCGACGATAGACTTTATTTAAGGAGCTGTCAATAAAATAGCCCTTTTTCGACAGATAATTCAGCGGCAAATCACTGACTTCGACAGTCCCGACTTCATACGGAGTCCGTCCATAGGAAATCTCCTTGATAACCCGGCAGTTGACGAGATCGACCTTCTCTCTTTCTAAAACGTCAATCATGACTTCGTACATCCGGGGATCGATGCAGTCATCTCCATCGATAAATGCAATATACTTCCCCTGTGCTTCATCAAGACCTCGATTACGAGCCGAACTGACGCCGCCATTCTCCTTACAGATGACCCGGACTCGACGGTCCCGACCTGCAAATTTGTGACAAATTGTCAAGCTGTCATCACCTGAACCGTCATCGATGAGCAAAAGTTCAAAATCCTCATAACTTTGACACAAAACGCTATTCAGGGTACTTTCCAAATAGCGTTCATTGTTGTATACAGGCACAATAATGCTCAACGAAGGCTTCATGAAAGCGTCGTCTCCTTTTCATAGTACGCCCAACAATAAATGACCATCCCCCAAAAAAGCCAGTAGAGATGCATCATATGGCGTCCAAAAAAATCATAGTCAAAGAGGCCAAAGAGATAGATAGCTAAGATAGGTAGGAAAAATCCGGCCAGCCAGGGAAATCCCGGCCCGTGGCCTCGATAATAAGCGATGAGTGAACGGAGGACTACTTTTAGTTGGAATAAGATGAGTATCAAAAAGCCACTGAGGCCGACGAGTCCCGTTTCATTCAAAACTTGCAGATAAATATTGTGCGGCGATTGGATATTTTTTTCATGGAAGGGATTTTCTGCTTCAAATCGTTCATGATAGACTTCGCCCCACCGGCCGAGGCCGATTCCGATGTAAGGCTTTTCCTCAATGAGCTGAACCGCCACCTGTGTCAAATAGACCCGTCCATCTTGGCTGACATCTCGGTGGAGGCGGTCCGAAATGAACTGCGGCGCTGCCACGCCGATACATAGACAAGAGAGCACGAGAAGGCAGGCCATTACTTTTAACGTCAACCAATCCCGCCCCAAGTAGCAACACAGCAAAAGCATCAAAAATATGACAAAAAAAGCCAAATAGGCGTTACGAGATCCCGTACAAAGGAGGACGACAAAGGCTATGGCACTGACCAGTGCCATGAAGCACGAAGTCTTAGGCCAAGAGGCTCGATAACGAATCGCACCAAATAAGACACCGGGGATCAGCACCAACAGTACGCTGGCTAAGGAATTGGGGCTGCTGAAAGGGCCAAACAAGCGGTTGTCCTGCCAAATCGGATAGGCTGCAACCAACCCCAGATACCACAGGAGAGACAGAAAGAGGGCGAACCAAACAGACAGAAACGTTCCCTTCCCCGGTCTGGCCATAAGAATAACCAAGACGAGGGGAATCAGGCGTTCGACGTACTTTAAAAGCACTGCCGGCCGACCATCATTAAAAGGAATCGTAAGCGCCGCTGTTCCCAAAAACAGAGCAATGGTCACGACCGTCTGCCAAACGACAGGCGCTCTCCACAGCGTCCCCGCGATGGGCCGCCCTTCTTTTCTGCAAATAATCAAGTGAGCCAAAAAAGACGCCGTCATGAGTGATCCCGATCCGGCACCACAGCTGAGTGTCAATAAAAAGATAGGGACGTACGGAAGATAATTTTGTTCGAATGTTCGCCAATAAGACATAGATAGTTCTCCACTCTGACCGGCTGCACCTATCAAAGCCAGGCATCAACCGGCCGTAATAATTCAGGCCGCTGCAGACAATAAGCCGTCAAGCATTTCTCAGCTGCACAAATATCGTCGTATGGGGCGTCGCCTTGAATAACATCGGCGCCGGAAGTTGCCGTCAAGGGTTGATAATGGGTTTCCCCAAAGCCGCCAATAGAGTCCATATTCACCCAATGATGGGGCGTGACGCACGACGTTACAGCCTCTGTCAGGGATTCAAACAATGAATAGTATGTAAATCCTGCTGGTGCAATGAGTTCAAAAAGAGTCGGCAAAATATTCATGTGACCGCCGATACGGTTTCCGGCCAAAGAATCTTTATCGAGTTCTCGATGATGGAACATGAGGACCGGAGAATGGAGTTCCCGGAAGGTATATTCCCGCTTCATGAAGGACGTATGCTGTAGTTCTGAGCACTTAAAGCCATGATCTCCGGTAACGATGAACAGGCTGTCCGGATAGGCGGCCTTCATCTTCTGAATAAAGTCATTAATGGCTCTGTCGGCGTACCAGAAGGTCCCCAATACCTTGGGAATGATGGATTCTTTTAATACATCGGGCTGGACGTCCATGATTTTCTTAGGGTCAAAACCAAAATCCTTTAAAGGCAGTTTATAGGGCCCGTGGTTCGAGGTCGTATAGACAAAGTGGAACTGGGGCACATCATCGCTGCGCTGTTGAATCATATCAGCGACCTTATTCAGGAAAACGTGATCGTAGACACCGACCCAGGAACGAGGCGCCTTCGGGCCGCAGATATCGGTACCGGAATAGGAATGATTAAACCCGCAGGCCGGGGCAAAATGGTTAAAATTCCCATGGGATAAACTGCCGCCGTACCAATAGTTCGTTTCATAGCCCAGCTTGCGCAGCTGTATCGGCAGTGACGTCGGAAGTGTCCCCTCCCAAAAAGGTTCTCTCTCATTCAGTTCCATACCGGCATCAAAAATTCCCAGCATGAGGCCGACGATAGACGGGCGGGAAATGATGCCGCCGGATAACGTCGTATTGATAGATGCCGTATGGACGTCATTCATCAGCTTCTTCCCTTCATCGGCAATATGAAGGTCTGTAAAGGCCGGATCAAAATAAGGCTGAGAATAACTTTCACCGACAACCAAGAAAATATGGGATGGTCTCTTTATCTTAGGCCCTTTCGCTTGGTGGGTCACCGCTTTCAGAGCATCGTTAAAAGAATCGACTGTACCGCCTCGTTCTTCAATGAAGGGCTTCACAAAAGCGAGGTTTTCTGCCGGGCTTCGCTGCATCCGCTCACTCATGCGGCGATGGCGAAGCATCTTCAAGGCGATTAAATCATCGACGGTGGCTTTAGCCAAAAAAGGATCGCTCTTGACAATGGCCGGAATCGTATCCCATTCCGGTTTATCATCATGCCAAAAGGTACCTCCGTAGCGAAAAAAGTAAAAAGCACCGATAAAAAACAAAACGAGAGAGGCATTGAAAACATAATAATGCCAGCCGCTAATGGACGGATAGGGAATCACCGGTGTCGCCAATACAGCACGAAGGACGAAAAAGACAAGGCCTAAGTAAGGAATGAGCAAGGCCAATTTTCGGGCCCCATTGTATTGATGGAAAAAGATGTCGATGAGGTTGTTTTTTTCAGCCTTTTCCCCGAGGAAAACGATATTATTAAAAATATCATGAAACTGGTTATAGAAAATCATTTTCCCAACGAAGGCTACATACAAGACGACGCTGTAAGCCATACCGAGCACGATGCGGGTCAAATCTCCGTACTGGCTCCAAACCCCTATGAAAAGGCCGGGCAAGGTAACGAGTACCAGGGAAACGACGAAGACATAGGCATTTAAATCCATGCCCCACCAAAATCCGAAGCGAAAACATTCCCACAGAGCATTTCGCTTACCGGCAAACTTAGGGTAAGGGTTATGGACATAAATGAAAATGGCCCGAAATACAGCACATAAAATCGGGAAAAAAATCCATAGCTTAATATCTTGTTGAACTGCTAAAAAAAACTGTTCAAACACCTGTTATTCCTCCTTCATGACGGCAAGGCATCCTTATGTCGACAGCGACGACAAGAATCAGACGCTGCCGTTTCTTCCCTTTGGAAAAAGCAGTAATCGCATATCCCTTATCGTTTCCCGTCTTCTACATCAGCTTATTTTAAAACGTTCTCTAAGAACGCTGCCGTACTGAAATCATGATTTACTCGTTTTAATTCAGCCTCATACATCGGCAGCATCTCTTCGTAGGACTGCAAAAACTGTCCCAGTTGCTGACGGAGGCGTCCCAGGTCTTGTAAGTCCACTTCTTGTCCGACAGTATAGTTCTTAAGCATTTCCGGATTCAAGACAGCCGTAGCCAATACGGGTTTATACAGGGCCAAGGCATTGAAATAGACGGCGCTCCAATTATACAGATAGCGTTCATTGCTGTAAGGTAGAAACAATACATCTACACTTTGCAGCAAATCGTACCAGGCCATACCCAGTACCTTGCCCTTAATAAAGCGAACGGCTGATTCACGGCTGTATTTTTCCATAATCCGTTCCATATCGTCAGCATCTTCGGGGCCGGTCGGCGCCGCTTGAACGATGAGTTCCGCCTTCCCTTCCAAATGGCTATCCAAAAAGGCTTGAATAATACCGTCAATATCTTTTTCTCCCTTGCGGTAGTGGCCGAAGAAACCGATACGGACCGGTTCATGATACGTAAGGTTTGCCGTCACCGAAACACCTTGCGGGAGGAGAACCGGCGGCGGAATGATTTCAATCTTAGAGACGTGATCCTCTGTAAAGTCATTGCGGAGGCTCGTAATTTTTAACTTGATATTTTGATAGCCTTCGCAGCGCCGAGCCTGTTTCAGAAATTTCGGTTTTTCATGGGGATTGACACCCAAGAAAATAAAAATGACCGGCACGGGGCTCTCTTTCAGTTTACTTTTATGCAGCGATCGTAAATACCGATACGTCGCCGTCGTCAGTATAATGGCGTCTACTTCATGACGGCAGGCCTTTTCATAGGCCGCATCAAACCACCGGACACGGCGCTGTTCCCGCTGAATGGACAGCCATATTTTTTTGAGTTTACCGGCTCCTTCGTAATCGACGATTTCACCGCCGCTCATATATTCAATCGGAATCCCAAAATCAACGGGCAGGCTACTGTTTTCCGGCAAGTATAAAACAGGCTCATGGCCTTCTTTCTTCAGTTCATCGATAATCAGACGATCGAACTCCTGTTCAAACCCGCCTTGTGTCTTCACTGTCTCTAAAATAGCTACCCGCATTATTTTTTCTCCGCTCTTTGCAATTCGTATAATTTCAAATATTTCAGCATCGTGTAAAAGAAGTGGTTGAAGCACATGTAGGTTCCCATCCAACCATCTAAAAAGCCGGCCCGGGATACGAACATCTTGAAGAACCCGCCTAAACTATGGAAAAAAATCCCCGATAAGGAAATCCGCTTCCCTCGCTTATAGGCGTCTTCAGCCCATATGGTCGTATATTGGCAGAGCTTCCCTTCCCAGTGATGCCAATTTTTATAAGTATAGTGTTCTAAATGACCGGGAAGATTCCGAACCGGCAGGGCACATTCCGGATGCTCATGAACTTTATTCACCCAGGTGACCGTCGTCCGCGGAAAGAGGCGTTTTACATGGTCCGGCTTTAATACACCGTGATTGAAGGTCGTTCCAAAGGCGACGGACTTCCGCTCCATCGAATACTGATGACTCAAGGAATCGTGTTCTGCAATGTCTTTAACTGCCGCAATGAGTTCGTCATTCAAGCGTTCATCGGCATCGAGATAAAGCACCCAGTCGGCCGTCGTCTGCTCGAGGGCAAAGTTGCGCTGAGCTGAAAAATCGTCGGTCCAGGCACGAAAACAGACGGGCGCGCCCTGCTCCTTGGCCAGTGCCACCGTCTTATCCGTACTTCCTGAATCGATGATGATAACGTCATCGGTACATTTTTTCGCATTCTTAACAACGTCGACAATGTTGTCTTCTTCGTTCTTCGTCAAAATCAAGATTGCTAATGAGCTCACGAGCCGCGTCCTCTTTTCTTTAAAATAGGGTCATTTTCTCGGTATACTTAAGCTTTTGACATACTCCCACGGCTAAAGTCGAGGGATTCTAGGATGCGAGCGAGAACCGCGCATCTCGCGATGGTCTTACATTCTCTCTCCTAACGGATGATGCCCCACCCGTATACAAATTTATGCTGTTAGTAGTCTCAGACCTTCTGACAAAATATTTCTAGCTGCATTGCGGTCTCGGTCGTGACGGATTCCGCAGGAAGGACAAGTCCATTCATGGACACAAATATCCTTGACTTCTTTGTTTTGATATCCACAGTCATGACAAAGCTGACTGGACGGATAAAATTTATCCACCTTAATAATTTTCGTTCCCATCTGACGACCGACATATTCTAGGATATTCTCGAACGCAGCAAATCCGTAGTCGTTGACTTTTTTCCCGTGACCTTGCTGCATAGCCTTCATGCTGAGACTTTCAAGACAGATAACTGCATACTTCTGACATAGCTCTTTTGCGAGTTTAAAGTGGAAATCTCTGCGCTGATTCGCTTGTTTGCGATAGAGCCGTGCTAATACTTTACGATACTCCTGACGATTCTTCGAGCAGAGTTGACGGCGCGACAGATTTCGACAG